>JAODBN010000002.1 GCA_025463965.1 Acidimicrobiaceae bacterium | reverse complement strand
CTGCGGCCCGACCTTGTGCTGGACATCGACTCGGTCATGGAGACGAAGCTGGACTCGTTCACCTGCCACAAGAGCCAAGTCGAGGAGTGGATGCCTTGGATGGGCGGCTACGAAGACGACATCCCAGAGGAGCCTGAAGCTCGGCGGGACTTCTTCCGTCGCACCTCGTATGCCGCCGTCGAGTCGCAGATCGTCGCTGACCAGTTCCGCGACGCCCTGATCGCCAAGTACGGCGAGGAGCGCGGCCGTGGCATCCGTTACGCCGAGGCCTACGAGATTTCCGAGTACGCCGCCTCGCTGGACGACAAGCGCGCCGCCGAGCTGTTCGCCTTCTGAGCTCCGAGAGGTAGCACCGAGCCGAGCTCGTCGGAGCATCCAATCTAGAGAAGGCGAGGATCTGGCTGTCAGGCGCCACGAACCTGTTTTGGAGCTGAACCCGGCATGGATTCGCCATCCTCCTGAGGCCGTCAACCTCCAGAGAGGGAGGTGCGGCGCCTTCGTCGAATCGGGAATCACTCCCAGCGGTCGAGCCCGTCGGCTCACGTCCAATTGTCAGGCGCCGCGCATCGTCTGGATCTGCGGTTCTTTCTCGCCATCAGCCTTTGCAGCAGTACCGATCGCTGGCGTCCACCTGGTCGACCTGCCCGTGCTCGACTATTAGCACCACCTGTTCCACGAGCGCAGCTTGTGAAGCACACTGCCGGGTACCCGCCGGTACGGCCTCGACCTTGAGCTGGCGGCGCGCCTGGACTTGCAGTCGGCCTCCTCACCCGCTCGACCGGGTGAGGAGGCCGGGCCGGACCTCCCTAACAGGGAGGTCGCCGCCTCGGCGCTACCTACCCTCTCGGAGAGGTGACGGACAAGGCAATACGGAGTACCGGCCCGGGATTCTGGGCACCCTGCCGTCAATAGGTTCGGGATGGCATAGGGGGACGACCATGGGCGGGGACGGTTGACGATGCCGTCGTACGAGGATGTGATCTCTGCCCTGTTGACGGCCACACACCGCCTGCACCCTGAGCGAATCGTTGCGCTGCTCGCCAGCTGCCTTTCCCAGCTCTCCATGACCGACATGGTCCTGTATTTGGCCGACTCGGAGCAGCGGGTCCTCGTCCCGCTCGATGGGGACGGCCCAAACCGGCCGCCGCTCAGTATCGACGACTCGGCCGCTGGGCGGGCGTTCCGCACCGAGACCGCGGTCGAGACGCCTCTGACCGCGCCGCCCGAGCCTGGGGCCGTACGCCTGTGGGCGCCGGTCGTGGACGGCGCCGAACGCCTCGGTGTCCTAGCGGTCACCGCCGTACCCGGCGAGCGGTTGCGCCGCCGACTACACGATGTCGCCACGATCGCCGCAACTCTGGTGGTAGCCAAACTGCCCTACGGTGACGCCCTGGTAGTGGCTTGTCGGCGCCGGCCGATGGATCTGGCCGCCGAGCTGCGCTGGGACTCGCTTCCCCCGCTGACCCACGTCAATGATCAGATCGAGATCAGCGGCCGCCTGGAGCCGGCCTACGAGATCGCTGGGGACGCCTTCGACTACGCCATCAATGGGGATCTGGCACACATCGCCATCTTCGACGCCATGGGCCATGGCCTCGACGCCAGCCGCACAGCCGACCTCGCTGTGGCCGCTTACCGCAACGCCCGCCGGCGCGGCGGCAGCCCAGAGCAGCTGTTCGCCTTCGTCGACGAGACCGCCCGGCGAGTGCTCGACGCCGGTGGCTACCTCACCGGCCAGATCGCAGAGTTGGACCTTGGCACCGGCCGCCTGCTGCTGCTCAACGCCGGGCATCCGCCGCCAATCCTCGTGCGCGAAGGCACTGCGAGCGACGTGTCACTTGTGCCCCGGCTGCCGTTCGGGCTCGGGTCGGCGCTGACCGACCGGGCGGCGGGCCCCGGCGCGGCCGAGCTGTCGCTGCACCCTGGCGACGTCGTCTTGCTGTTCACGGACGGCGTGACGGAGGCCCGCTCTCTGAGCGGCGAGGTCTTCGGTCGTGACCGGCTAGTGCAGATGCTGCTCGACACGATGGTTGAGGGACCGATCGCCGAGACGGCCCGGCGGCTGTGCCACGCCGTGCTCGACCACCAGAAGGGCCGGCTGCAGGACGACGCCACGCTGGTGCTGGTCCGCTGGACCGGGCCGGCAGCGACCGGTCCCGCCCGGAGTGCTACCTCACGGTGACCGCCTGGCCGAAGGTGAATACCGCATCGGCCCGGGCGCCGGCTACCGGCCCCTCGCCTTGCCGAACTACGGCAGCAATCTTCTCCTGGCGATGTCGATGACGTCCCTCTTTACCAGGCACTTACCGGCGCACAGTCAGCTGGCGCATCAGGGCCCCAACTACGAGCGGCCCCGCTCGGGGGCTCGCCGAGCCTGGTTCGCCCGGTGCTCGAGGGCCGGTAGCCTTCGCGCGTGCCACTCATCGAGCGCCACGAGGCGGAAGCTCCGAACGAGCCCGTTCTGGTGGTCTGCCTCGAGGGCTGGATCGATGCTGGCCTGGCGGCGGCGACGGCGACTGCCTCCCTGGTGGAGGCGATCGCGCCGGTTCCCTACGCGACCTTCTCCGGCGATGACCTGGTCGACCAGCGGGCCCGTCGCCCCCGGTTGAGGATCGACGACGGCGTCCGCGGCGAGATCGCCTTCTCGGAGCCGGCGGTTCTCGTGGGGGCCGATCCGCTGGGCGCGGGCGTTGCGTTCCTCATTGGGCCGGAACCGGACTACCGCTGGCGTGCTTTCGCCGATGAGGTGGCGGAGCTGGCCGAGGAGCTTGAGGTCCGCTTAGTCGTGGGGCTCGGCGCGTTCCCCACCGGGGTGCCGCACACTCGTCCGGTCCGGCTCGCGGCGACGGCCTCGGACAGCACCCTCGCCCGCCAGGTGGGCTTCGTGGCGGGCTCGATCGACGTGCCGGCGGGTGTTGGTGAGGTCGTTGGGGCGGCTTGCACAGCGGTCGGCATTCCCTCGGTCGGGTTGTGGGCGCGCGTGCCGCACTACGTGTCGGGCATGCCGTACGCGCCCGGGGCCCTCGCACTCGTCGAAGGGCTGGCGGCCCTTTCCGGACTCGTCGTGGACACCGACGAGCTGCGCGCGAGCGCCGAGGTGACGCGGCGGAGGGTCGACACCTTGATCGCCGAGTCCGAGGAGCACGCTGCCCTGGTTCGGCGGCTCGAAGAGCAGTCAGACGACGGCTTCGAAGAAGGTGGTGTGCTCGGCGACCTCCAAGGCGGAGAGCCGCTCCCCTCGGGCGACGAACTCGCCGCCGAGCTCGAGCGTTATCTGCGGGGCGACGGCTGAATGCAGGGTCCGGTCCCTGCTCCACGGACCCCGGTCACGGCGGTCATCTTCGACATGGATGGCCTGCTCGTGGACTCCGAGCCGCTTTGGCGTGAAGCGCAAGTGGGCGTCTTGGACAAGCTCGGCAGCGACGTGCGTGCGGTCCTCGAGCGCGGGCTTGTGATGGGCATGCGGGTCGACGAAGCGGTCGCCCTCTTTCGGAGCTGGGCGCCCTGGGAGGGCGCCGACGACGAGGCGGTCGCCCGAGACATCGTGCAAGCCGTGGTTGCCTCCATCAGCGAGCACGCGGTGCTGATGCCGGGTGCGCTCGAGGCGCTCGACCTCTTCCAAGAGCGCGGCCTGCTGCTTGCGCTCGCGTCAGGCTCGGTACCCGAGGTAGTGGACGCCGTGGTCGATCGGTTCAAGCTCCGTGACCGCTTCACCGTGATCGCCTCTGCGGTCGACGACCGCCTGGGAAAGCCGCATCCGGCGATCTTCCTCCGCACTGCCGCGGCGCTCGGCGCTCCGGCAGCGGACTGCGTCGTTCTCGAGGATTCCGTCAACGGCTGCATCGCCGCCAAGGCCGCTCGTATGCGCGTGATCGCCGTCCCGTCAGCGAGTGACCTGTCCGACCCACGCTTCGCGGTTGCCGACCTCGTGCTCGGCTCGCTCGAGGAGCTGAAGAGCCCGGCTGCCTTCGACCTCCTCGGCCTCGCTTAGGCCTAGCGAACCACGTTCACGAGACGCGGCGGCCGGGCCACCACGCGTGAAGGCTCGGACCCGCCGAGCAGCTCCTGGACCCGAGGGCTGGCGAGAGCGAGAGCCACCGCCTCTTCCTCGTTCAGCTGAGGTGAGACCTCCAGCTTGTCACGCAGCTTGCCGTCCACTTGGACGACGAGCGTGACCGTCGGCTCGATGAGCAGCGATGCGTCGGCGACGGGCCACGGCTCGGTGTGCACGTGGCGGCCGGTCCGGCGCTCGTACGCCTCCGCCGCGAAGTGCGGCGTGAGCGGGGCGAGCAGTCGCAAGAGCACGTCGAGCGCCTCGTCGACCACCCCTTGGTCAACGCCGGACTGGGTGGCCTTTGAGATGGCGTTGGTGAGGGCCTGACAAGACGAGACCACCGTGTTGAACGCGTAACGGCCGAGATCCTCGGTGACGCTGGCGATGGTCTGGTGGGCCAGCCGGCGCAGGTGCTCCGCGTCGATGGTCGGCGCTAGGGCCGAGCGTCCGTTGGCGAGCTCTTCTCGTCCATCGGCGGTTGCCATCGCCTCCTCGGCACCACCGGGGAGGTCCCTGGTGGCGAGACGCCAGACCCGGCGGAGATAGCGGGCGCAGGCCTCGATGAGCTCCTCGGTCTGCTCGGTCCAGTCGATGTCCTCGATCGGAGGCCCCACGAACAGATGCGCAAGGCGCAGCGCGTCGGCGCCGACGGTGGAGAAGTAGGCGTCCGGGGACACGACGTTGCCCTTCGACTTGGACATGGCCTTCCCGCCGAGGCGGATCATGCCCTGGCAGAACAGCTGGGCGAAAGGCTCGCGCAGTTCCGATGGCCCGAGCTCCACGTCGCCGAGCGCCCGCGTGTAGAAGCGGGCATAGAGCAGGTGCAAGATCGCGTGGGTGATCCCGCCGATGTACTGGTCGACGGGCATCCACCGCTCTGCCGCGGCAAGGTCGACCGGGTGCTCTTGATCGCGCGGCGCGCAGAATCGGAGGAAGTACCACGACGAGTCCACAAAGGTGTCCATGGTGTCGGTCTCCCGGACCGCCGGCCCGCCGCACACGGGGCAGGTGGCGGCGAGAAAGCCGGGGTGTGAGCGCAGAGGCGACTCACCGGTCGGAAGGAACTCGACGTCGTCCGGCAGCAGCACGGGCAGTTGGTCCTCGGGAACCGGCTGAATCCCGTGCTCCGGGCAGGTCACCACGGGGATAGGACAGCCCCAGTAGCGCTGGCGGCTGATCAGCCAGTCCCTCAGGCGGTACTGGACCGACCGTTCGCCGAAACCCTCGACCTCGATCCAGGTGGCGGCCCGGTCCTTAGCTTCGGCGACCGAGTAGCCGTTGAGGAAGCCACTGTTCACCTTGACGCCTTCGCCGACGTAGGCGCCGTCGGCGAAGTCCGCGGGTGGCTGCGTTGTCCGCACGACTGGCAGGTTCATCGCCGTCGCAAAAATGAAGTCACGGTCGTCCTCGGCGGGCACGGCCATGATCGCCCCGGTGCCGTAGCCCGCCAGCACATAATCGGCGACGTAGATCGGAACCTCTTCGCCGTTGAACGGATTGCGGGCGAAGGCGCCCGTAAAAGCCCCGCGCTTTTCGAGTGCGCCCTCGGTGGAGAGCCGGTCCAGGTCGCTGCGATGGCGGGCCTCCTCCCGGAGCGCCGCGACCGCTTCAGCGTGTTCATCGGTCGTGAGGTCGTCTACGAGCGGGTGCTCAGGGGCGAGCACCAAGTAGGTGACGCCAAAACCGGTGTCCGGCCGGGTGGTGTACACCTCAACCTCTGCTCCGGTCTCCTCACCTGCGGCGACAACCGCAAAGCGCAGCCGTGATCCCTCGGAGCGCCCGATCCAGTTGCGCTGCATTGTCTTCACCCGCTCCGGCCAGTCGAGGCCGTCGAGCGCACTGAGGAGCTCGTCGGCGTAGCGGGTGATCCGGAGGAACCACTGCTCGAGATTGCGTCGCTCGACGAGATCGCCGGAACGCTCGCAGGTGCCATCGGCAAGGACCTGCTCGTTCGCCAGCACGGTCTGACAGCCGGGACACCAGTTGACCGGCGCTTCGGCCCGGTAAGCCAGTCCGGCCTCAAGTAGCCGGGTGAAGATCACCTGGTTGAAGCGGATGTAGTCCGGGTCGTGGCTGCGCAGCTCCCGGCGCCAGTCGTAGACCGCCCCGAGCCGGAGGACGCTCGCCTTCAGCTCGGCGATGCGGGCCTCGGTATAGGCACGCGGGAGCGCCCCCCCCTTGATCGCAGCGTTCTCGGCCGGCAGGCCAAAAGAGTCGAAGCCGAACGGCGAGAGCACCCCATAGCCCTGCATCGTCCGCCACCGGACGAGGACGTCGCCGAGGGTGTAGTTGCGGATATGGCCCTGGTGGGCGGCGCCGCTCGGGTAGGGGTACATGCAGAGGACGTAATAGGGCGGGCGCGGATCGTCGTTGTCGACCTCATAGGTGCCCCACTCGGCCCACCGCCCTTGCCAGCGCGTCTCTACCTCGGCCACGTCGTACTCGAGCATCGCTCCAGGCTACTGGGCTGCCCGGACCCACCTCCTCGCCCGCCACCGGCTCCGGTCACTCGCCGCTTGCCCGAGCCAGACGCTCTCGAGAAAGCGAGCACTCCGCTGAACGGCATGTTGCCGGACTCGTCTCCCAGGGCGGCCAGACTGGGGCTCGCTCGGACGCGAGGGACTGGCCCCCGGAGGAGGAGACATGGCGACGAGGCTCGTCCTCGACTGCGATACCGGGACCGACGACGCGGTGGCGATCATGCTGGCCGCGCTCCATCCGGATCTCGACCTCGTCGGCGTCACCACGGTGAACGGCAACGTGCCCGTCGAGCTGTGCACGGAGAACAGCCTTCGGGTGCTTGACCATGTCGGGCGCCCAGAGATCCCCGTCCATCGCGGTGCCGCCACACCGTTCGCTCGAGAGGATTTCCCGACACCCCGCTCGGGTCTCGACCGCTCAGGAATGCACGGCGGGTTCTTGGACCTGCCTCCGGCGGTCTCCTCGCCGGCGAGTGGTGGGGCCGTCCGCTTCCTGCTCGATCGGTTCGCCAGTGCAGCCGACGCGGAGGAGGACCTGGTGCTCGTCGCCACCGGGCCGCTCACCAACCTGGCGCTCTGCCTAAAAGAAGACCCGGGTTTCGCCAGACACGTCCGGCGCCTGGTGGTGATGGGCGGCGGTCACCAGGTGGTGAACGTCACGCCTTCCGCGGAGTTCAACTTCTGGGCGGACCCCGAGGCGGCCCGTGTGGTGCTGCGAAGCGGCATCGATGACGTGCTGCTGGTGCCGCTCGACGCGACTCACCAGGCGCTCCTCACCTATCAGGACTGCGAGGCGCTGCGGTCGCTCGGGACCCCGGCGGGACAAGCGACGGCGACGATGGTTGAGCGGCGCATCCGGGCCCATGACGTCGACCAAAGTGGTTCCGAACGTGGGACTGCACCGGTCCACGATGCAGTTTGCGTCGCGGTCCTCGTCGCTCCCGAGGTGGTCACGGCTGAGCGCTACTACGTGGACGTCGAGACGGTCGGCGACCTCACGGTCGGCCGGAGCGTGGTGGACGTCCATCGCCGATCGGGTAGGGGCCCGAACGCAAGGGTGGCCATGGCTGCGGACGGGCGGCGATTCGTCGAGCTGCTCCTCAGCACGTTTGCTGCCGGCTGACCAGCTCGTACGCCAGCCAGCCCCTGGTGGAGACCATACGGAGCGGTCCGGACCGGCTGATATGCTCGATTCCCCGCGGGGGCGTAGCTCAGCTGGTAGAGCACTTGACTGGCAGTCAAGAGGTCGTGGGTTCGAGCCCCATCGCCTCCACGCGAAACCTGCTGATGAGAGATTTGAGCGTTGGGCGTCGCCACGTCCTGCGGCCTTGGTCAGCGCAGGCGCGAGTCCCTCAGGGATCTCCGCCAGCCGGGAAGCTCGCTGACAGCGACTCACCCGGCTCGGTAGCCCATCGCGGGCGCGACGTACCCGCGGACGCCGCCGTGAGGCTGCCCATGGGCGCCTCATGAGGTGAGGGCGCCCAGACCCGATCCCGCCCGGTCAGCTACCGATCTCTTCCGGGGCAAGCCAGCGCCTCGTCGGCGGCATCATCTCCGGTCTCGTAGGGTGGCGCTACTGGTGTCCGAGCGCGCCGTCCCGGTAGCGCGCGGCAGAAGACTCCGCGCTCCAGATACCCCCGACCATCTCGGCCATTTGGTAGCCCAGCTGGCCGACGAAGTCTCGCCGCGAGCGGTCGTCACCGCCGAACAGGAGCACCTTTCGTGTCGCAGGGTTGTCTGTTCCCTTCGTCGGCGCTGCGTGTAGCCCGCGGGCAGGTCCCTGGCCCGGGCCACGGGCGGCGAAATGGGTATGGACCAACGGAGCCAGCCAGAAGGCGAGCGCCTTGTGCTACTGGCGAAGCTGCTGAGTGAGGCGCGTCGGTCATATCGTTGCCATTGTCGGTACCCGCTGCTAATAGTTTGTGCCGGCAGCCACGGTCGGTGTTAGGGGCACTCGACCGGCCATTACTTATTGCTCGACAAATGCAAAGGCTTCGCTTGTCGGTCGCCAAGAGGCTACGCTGCGAGGGTGACTCGTCATCTCGTCGGACCGGCCAAGATCAGGCAACTACTCGGTATCACACGGCAACGCGTGGTCGGACTTGAGCGCGATGCCCGGTTGCCTCAGCCGGCGGCCGTGCTCCCGACCGGCCGGCGTATGGGAGACGGAGGCAATCGGAGTGCCGGCACAGGAAACAGGCAGGACGCCATTTGCGCCAAAAGAGGAGCCGAACAGATGAACAAGCGAACCTTGGCAGCGGTAATGGGTGCCGTTTCGCTGTGCGCCCTGCTCTTGGGCGGAAGCGCGAGTGCGGCCACGGCAACTCGGCGGCCTGCACGTGTGCTGGCCGTCGTCGTCACGCCGAAGGTGCTACCGGCCGCAGGAGGAACCGTTAGCGTTCTTGTTCGTGATCAGTTTGCGACGACGTGCACGCTTACCCTCGTCCCCAAAACTCCGGGCTTCCCCCGTACGTTCCACTGCGCCGCCGGTCAGCTCGCGACTGCAGTAAAGATTGCCAAAAATGCCCTCCCGCACGGACAAACTCTCCGTTTCAGTGTGTTCGCCAACGGGCCCGGCGGACGGTCGCCTACCCGCACCGCCTTCGTGAGCCAGGCAACTGACATCGGGCCAATCGGGACGACGCTCGATGTGCACGACTTGAGTAAGAACGTGCTGGCCGTCACGGTCACGCAAGTGATCGACCCCGCTAGCGGGGTCGATCAGTACACGACACCGAATTCCGGGGATCGCTTCGTGGCGGTCGACATGAATCTCGCCAACCAGAGCCAGGCGACCATCAGCGACGATGCCAATAGCGATACGACCGTGATCGGGACGGACAACCAGGCGTACACAGCCGACTTCAACAGCGTGAGTCAGTGTACAAACTTCAGTAATGGTGAGTTCACCATGTTGCAGGGCGGTGCGGAGTCAGGCTGCGTCGTGTTCCAGCTTCCGAATGGCGTGAATGTCAAGGCGGTGCAGTTCTCCTTCGACTCCACCTTTCTCGACACCGCTCAGTGGAACGCGTGACGCCAAGCGGACGCGAGGCCGGCTCGTGTCAGGTGTGGCGGCTGGCAAGCCTTGGTTCTCGGCGTCAGCCGGACGGCGCTCCACGTGATCGTGGCCCTCGTCGGGCTGCTGGGAAGGAGGAACGGCCGGGCTGACCGCCAATGCTCGCCTCCGTAGCTCCTTGCGGAAGACTGCTTTGGCCGCCACCGGACCGCGGGCTCAGGCGGGTCGCAGACTGACGAGCAGATATTCCGCGACCGTCTCGAACCGCTCCAGATCGCCGTGAAGATGCGAGAGCAGCAGGGCTCCTTCGAGCGTGCTGAGCAGTATTCGAGCCATGTCATTCGAATCGCCTCGAAAAGCCAACGAGCCCGCACCCCGCCCCTCTTCGAGCACCTTCGCGAGCCAGCGTTCGTTCGTTGCAAGGAAGTCATCAACGGTCGCGCGGATACGCTCTGGAAGCGTTTGGTATTCGGCGGCGAGCATGCCGCAGAGGCACATCCGCCGATTCTCCAAAACGTCTTTGTAAAGCCGGACGTAGGCCACGAGCTTGTCGGGGGCACCGTCGGCAGTGGCGTCGGCGTGTTGAAGCGACGCGCAGAAGCTGGACTGGTAACGCTCCATGAGCGCGACTCCGAGGTCAGCCTTGCCGGGGTAGTGATAGTGCATCGCCGCCTTGGTGATCCCAATCTCTGACGCGACGTCGGCGTAGCTGAATCCGTTGAATCCAAGGGTCTGGGCCAGCCTTTCGGCGACATCAAGAATCCGAGAAGGCGTGCCGTCGACTCTCCCGACTCGCCCGACTCGCCCGACTCGTCCGCTCGATGACGCTGGCAACGCGCTCATGTTCCTCCTTGACTCCTACTTACCAGTAGGTAAAGTTAGCAGCGGGTTTACTTGCAGTCGGCTGGAGGTGGGTCATGACAGCACAGGCCGAACACCGAAGCTTTGCGACGCCTGACGAGAACCGGGAGTTCCCGAGGGGACACGCGGAGATTCTCAAGATCGGCGGCGGCGAGGTCGGGCGCTTGGTGCTTGAACCGGGATGGAAATGGTCGAATGATCTGAAGCCGATCGTCGGGACAGAAAGCTGTGAGGCACCGCACTTCCAATTCCACGTGAGCGGGCGTCTGGCGATACGAATGGACGATGGGACCGAGTTTGTCGCGGGGGCGGGTGACGTCACCCGTCTCCCGGCTGGGCACGACGCGTGGGTGGTCGGCGACGAGGCGGTCATCACCGTCGACTGGTCCGGCGCCGGTAACTACGGAGTACCGAGATAGGGGTTCACCATGGCACGCATGACCATTGACTGTCGTGACTTTCCGAACGAAGTGGGCTGCACGCTCAGCATCAGCGGCGAGCAGGAGGAAGTACTTCGCGCGGCCAGCCAGCACGCCGTCGACGTACACGGCCACGCCGCCAGTCCAGAGCTCGAAGACGGGTTGCGCACGTTGATGAAGGAATCGGCTTAGGAACAGCAGTCCACCGAGCTCGCCTCTCAGGGCTCGCAGTCGCCGATCGACTGCCCGCGTGAGGTAGGCAACGCCCGCGGCGGCCGTTCGCAACTCGCCGTGGAGGGCCGCGTCGAACAAGCGCGGTCCAGTACCCCCGGGCTGCGCTTTCGGTAGCGTCGTCGGGGATGCCTGACCGTGTGGAAGCTGCCAGGCTTCGCCGCCTCGCCGACGAGCTGGAGGAGAGCGGCGTTCGCCTGAGCGGGGATGGTCAGGCCGACGCGATCCTGCTCGAGGAAATTGACCACGCTCTGCGACCGACCGTGCACGAGCGCCGGGTGACTAGCAGCGGGACGATCATCGATCCGAAGACCGACCCGACGACATGGGCGGCGGGGACTCAGCTCGACATCACGCCCGTCTCGCTCGACCACCAACCGCTCGCAGCTGCCCGCCGCTTTGCCGACGGTCAGTCAACTTGGCTATTGCGGCGCACCGACACGACGACTGAGTGGCTGCTGTTCGACCGGCCCGCTGGATCCGAGCGCGACCTGGTCGTTCTCGCCAAGCGGCTCGGGGCGACGATCGTGCAGCGGCATCCCGGTGGGACGGTCCGGGTCGTGGGTCGCTTCGGCGTCGCGCGTTGGGACCGCTTTCTCTGGCATCTTGAGCCGCCGGTCGCGAGCTGGATCGGCGACGCCTCACCGCTCGATGGTCAGGGTGACGAGGACGTCCTGCAGGCGCTCCTCGAGTTCGCCGTGCACGACCTCGGCGCCAACGGGATCGGCTCCCTCCTCGTGTACCGCCCCGTTGACGAGCCGGGCCCACCCGTCGAGCAGCGGCTGCCGACGCCACCGCCGCTGGAGATCCGCCGCGCCAGGCACCTCGCTCCGTTGCGACATGCGTTGGCGCAGATCGATGGGGCCGCGGTGTTCGACGCCGAGGGAGTCATTCGCAGCCTCGGGGTGCGCCTGGTCCCGAGTGCTGCCGCCGAAGAGAACGTCGACGCGTTGGGGGGGACACGGCATACATCGGGTCGTCGATACAGCTACGACGATCCGTCCGCCATCGTGATCGCCGTCAGCGAAGACGGCCCCATCTCGGTGCTCCGAGCAGGCAAGGTGCTGCGCCGCCAGCTCTAGCTGATCTGGCGGGCGGTCCAATCTGACATCCCGCGGGGTCTCCGGGGCACCAACCCTCAACCCGGCTAGCGGCGAACTGGACCTTCCGGACGCTTCCGGAATCGGAGTTGAGCTGAAGCTCGAAGTGGTTCGCGCTCATCCCTCCGGCCCGAGCGC
This sequence comes from Acidimicrobiaceae bacterium, assembly GCA_025463965.1. Taxonomy (GTDB): domain Bacteria; phylum Actinomycetota; class Acidimicrobiia; order Acidimicrobiales; family Bog-793; genus JAODBN01. Next base: position 605 of record JAODBN010000002.1, on the reverse strand, counting down.
GTTTCATGACACGAGAAGCCCAGGTTGGGAGCGCCGGGTCGGCCACCGCGAAGACACCGTCAGGGCGTCCTTCTGAGCGCTTGCACCGCCTCTCGCGCACGTCATGGCAGCAAATGGCACAGAGATGTAATGGGTCACGGCGGTCAGTCGGTTAGGGGTGGGGGAGGGGAATCGGGACCGGCGGAATAAAGGGGTTCATCGTTGACGGTTGCGTTTAGCTGCGATTAAACTGTAGACAGTAGACGTTACGGGGGTTGAGTCGTCTAGGGCCTTTCGGGGAAAAGGCGCAGCAAGGTACGCGCACGCGCATTGCGCTGTTCTTGCATTTTGAGAAACGTTGATGGTGTACGCCAACGATCCGGGATATATCAGGATCAATTATGCGTCCCCGCTTTGCAGTGTCATCACTCGTCGTCTGCACGTCCATAGGTAGAACCGAGCGAGTCGCGGGAGGATCATATGCTTCAAAGACGAGCAATGGCCGGCGGAAGATGGCGGATTAAGGTAGCTCTAGGTGCAGTGGTGCCGATAGCGCTACTTGCACTTGGAGGAGCCCTGCCTTCGACCTCTAGTGCATCTCGAGCGCCGAAAACGCACAAGAGCGC
>JAODBN010000394.1 GCA_025463965.1 Acidimicrobiaceae bacterium | reverse complement strand
TCGAGCCGGATGAGCCGATCGGCGAAGGCCGCCTCAGCTTCACGATGCGTCACGTGCACCACCGCCAAGGGGTAGCGGCGCACCAGTTCTCCGAGGACTTCGAGAAGTACCTCGCTGCCTTGGGCGTCGATCATCGCCGTCGACTCGTCGGAGATCAGCAGTCGAGGTCGCCGGGCCAGCGCCGCGGCGACCGCGAGACGCTGAAGCTCACCCCCCGAGAGCGTTGCTGTCTCCCGGCTCTCCATGCCCTCGAGGCCAACCATGGCGAGAATCGAGGCGGTGTCTGGGAGATCCTCCTCAGCAACGCCCCAGGCCACGTCGTCGTCTACCCGCACCCCGAGGATCTGGCTCTCGGGGCGCTGGCTGACGATGGCAACTCCGCCTGGCGAGCCGAGGCCAGTGGCTCCTGGGCGCTCGACGCTTCCAGAGGTTGGGGCGACCCCGCCGAGGATCCGGGCGAGAGTGGACTTTCCCGATCCGTTTGGCCCGACGATCCCGACGAACTCACCGGGGCCGATCTCGAGGTCGATGCCATTGAGCGCCTCTGTCGCAGCTCCGGGGTAGCGGTATCCGACGCCTTTCAGCCGCAGCGGGAGCGGCGAGACTTCGGCCCCCTCGCCGGATCCGGCGCGCCCCACCGATGCGAAGCGGTCTTCAGTGGGGACCCAATCCAGACGGCCGAGAACCGCTCCGAGCACGAGCCACGTCACCACGATCGTTGCCAGGACGCCGAGCGCGACCGCTGCGGCCACGACGATCCACCAGTCCTTCACGAACAGGTCCACCAGGTGCTGGCACCAACGGGCTGCCGCAGACAGCCCAACGCGGCGAAGGATCGCGGCGAGCCCGTTGACGGCGATCTTCACCTGATCGAGGGCGAGGCGCCGCGCGAACGTGAGCACCAGCAGGGCGGCGTCGGCGAGCGCCGCGAACGCTGGCGCCAAGAGGAGGGCGGTTAGGAGCACCCACGCCGTGGAGCGGTGTCGCCGCTTGAGGCTTCCGACGATGGCTCCGACGGTGGCGCAGGCCACCACGATGAGCACTGGTCCGAGGCCGGCCACGATGAAGGCCACGAGGCTTGCCGCGAACGCGCTGGCCAGCACCGCTCGGAATCGGTGCCGCTCGGCCACGAGCGCCTGGGGAAGAGCGGCGAGCAGACCCACCGGACCGGCGTGAGGTACGAGCGAGCCGAACACGGCGACGACGACCGTCACGCCAGCCATGACCCCGGCAAGCGCGACTTCAGCCGATGTCAGCGCTCCACCGTTCCCACGCGAGCTGCCGGCCGGGCGCGATGGCCCGCGTGACGCCGCGTCCATCTCGGCGGCCGGGGCGTGAGCAGCCGAACTCAAAGGCTTCGCTCCGAGCGCCTCAGACGGCGAAGGCCCGGGTGTCGGCGCAGGCTTTGAACTCCGTCGCCTTCCTTGCGGGGTCGCGAAGGAGCATGGCCAAATACTCGCCCCCCTTTCTGCAGGAGAAGGCAGGGCTCGATCATGAAGCCACCTTCGCCTCGCGCAGGCGCCGCGCGAACACCTGGAACTCAAAGACGGTCAAGAGCAGGTGCCAGTTAGCCCCGTCGTGGCCGTCCGCCGCGTTGTGCTGTTCGATTGCCCCCCGCCGCACGACCCGGCTGACGACCTCGTGTCCGCGGAGATTCCTGCGGTCGCTCAGGCGCCCTAGCTCACGGTCCAGAACGTCGCCGTAGAAAGAGCGGACCCGGCGAGAGGTCCTCGATCGGCATGGCGAGAGGGAACCGGGGAATGGACGGACCACCCTCTGCCCCCTTCTCCTCTCTCGTTGGCGCTTCGGGCACCGACCGGAGCTTCAGCTCGTCGGCCCACGGCGGGAAGCCGAGCCCTGTCGGGCGAGCGTAGGCGAGGATGCGGGAGAAGGGCTGGCGGGAAGTGGGCTACTTTGTGCTGAAGAGCGACTTCGCGGGCTTGTCTGTTCAGCTGGTCGAGCTTCTGCGCTGTGTCCGCTCCGTGTCCACCGACGAGAAGTGGCCCGTCGCGGTCAAGTGGGCAGGACGGTCATCCATGCTGGGATCCTTACTCCCGCTCGGCGCGGTCGACGCGCACGCGTCCGCATCGAACGCCGCGACGAGTTCGGGCGGCGGCGACTCCGGAATTCCCAGTGCCGACGCGCGGACGCGTCGACGGATGTGCAGGGCGGTTACCCCGTCTCGGCGACGAGTGCCACAGCCTCGATGCCAACGACCGCCGCCAGCTCGTCGTTGTCCGAGGTATCGCCCGATACCCCGACGGCGCCGACCAGCTCCTGCTCCGGGCTTAGCACCAGGACGCCGCCCGGTACGGGGACGAGACCGCCGCCGATCGCGCCGTTCACCGCCGCGATGAAATACGGCTGCTGTTCGGCTCGGGCCATCAGCGCCCTCGAGCCCACCCCGAGTCCGAGGCCTCCGTACGCCTTGCCGAAGGCGACCTGGAACCGCAGGTTTGAGGCGCCGTCTTGTCGTTCGAAGGCCTTCAGGTGACCGCCCGCGTCGAGCACGACGACCGAAAGCGGCTTGAGCTGCAGACGCTCCCCTTCGGCGAACGCGGCGGCGATGATCCGCCGCGCCTGGTTGAGCGTCAGCACACTCATCGGGACCGCCTCTCCTTTTCCTCTCTGCGCGCGGCATGCAGGACGAGCTGGGGACCGGAGAGCTCGGCGATCTCCGGATCAACGCCGGACGTCTCGATATGGAAGTCAGGGCCCTCGGCGTCGAGGTACCCGATCGATTCGAGCATTTCCCGATAGGCGGCGGGATAAAGGCCATGACCGCGGCGCTCAAGGTGCCAGCCGTCAATCTGCCGCTGCAGCTCTGCTCGTCGCTCGAGCAGCTGGCGATTCCTACCGCTCTTGTCCGCAACGAACCTGGCAAGCCCGCGCCAGAACGCGGTCGGCTCAACACCCGAGCATGGGAGCGCCTCCTCGACGAGGAACCGGTGGAGGACCGGGTCAACGCCGAGCCCCTCCACTGCCACGCGTTCTGCCATCGTTCTCACGCCCTTTCTCACACGGTTATGCAGTCCAAGCTCGAGCCGCTTGTCTCCAATCCGATGGTCAGCGAACGCCTGATACCGCCCGGCACTACGTCGTGTACTCAGACCGGCACGACATCGCACGATTTCTCGCCGCTGGCTCGCCATCGTCTTGCCTCAACCGGTATCTTTCAGACGGCTCACGCCCAGTCGGGTTCTTCCCTCCCAGGAGGAAGCATCTCCTTCAACATCATCTGGGCGAACACCGGTGAGTCTGGATTCAGTCCTCGGCCTACAGCGCAGCGATACGTCAGCAGATGGACCGGAGGCAGGTAGAGCAGCGGTGCCAGGAGCGGTTCGGGGCTCGCCGGCACGGGGATCACTGCCTCGCACTCGCCCTTGAGTGAGACCGTCGACTCGGCAATACAGAGGCGGTGCGCTCCGAAACGGCCGGCCACGCGCAACAGGTTTCTGTTGAGCTCAAGGTCGTCCTGCGTAATCAACGGGACAAGGAGCCAGCCGGGGCTAAGGATGTTGATGGTTCCGTAGAACGCACTACCCGTTTCGTCCCACTCGGCAGTGACCGCGGCAGCCTCCTGGATCTTGAGCGCGCCCTCTTGGGCGACGCCTTGATTCCCGGCTGTGCCGGTGAAGAAGGCCGAGCGATGAAGCGTGAGTGAGTCAGGGAGTCTGTCGAAGCTTGCTTCGGCGTCTGCCAGTCCCTCACCGAGCAGGCGCGGCATGTCGCCGATTAGCTGCGCGAGGCGGGTCTGTCGAGCATCGTCATGATCGAGGGCTATCCCGAGAGCCATGAGAAGAGCTGCACTCGCGATGACGCTCTTCGTCTTCGGGTAGGCGCTCTCGGGCCCTTCCCCAGTCACCACCACTTGGTCACATTCCGTGGCCAGCATGCTGGATTCGACGGCTGTGACGGCCACGCACAAAGCGCCGGCCCGGCGCGCTGCCTTGAGAGCATCGGCGATTCCGCCTCGCTCCCCCGACCGTGAGATCAGGATGACAAGAGTGTCCGGACCAAGCGCAATGCCCCGGTCGATCCCAACCTCCGTGGCGACCGTGATGGTGGTAGGCCACGGCAGACACTGACGAAGCAAGGGTGACGCGATTTGGGCGGCGGTATAGGAACTGCCAAGGCCCGCGAATACAACGTTCGAGGGGCGCCGTTCTGTGGCCAATACGCGTAGCTGCTCGACGCCAGGTGCCGAGGCCCGCAAGGTGGCGGCTACGGCCTCGGGCATCTCGCGGATGTAGCCGAGCATGCGGGGTTCGGTCACCGGTCAACCTCATCTTCTCTGGATCGGATTGGCGGCGCTGCGGAGGACACCTCGCCGAGGACCTCGAACTGCGCTCTCTTGGCAAAGTGGTGGACCGCCGTGCAGGTCAGGCTCCAAGGAATGGACCAGTTCGGTGGCGGACGATGTCTATCAGCCGCATATTTCGCGACCGGCGAGGCTGATCACCACCACTGCAGCGGCGAACCACCGCCCTCGCTGGGAGCGACGCGGTGCGGGGCCAACTCACCGGGTATGCCTCAGAACACTCCTCTAGGGCCTGTTGTCGTCAATTTGTCTCGTCATGAATCGTCGTTCTCTCCGTTTCCGTTCATCTCGAGCTGAGCGCACCTGAGTTTTTTGGCCGCGCTCCTTCGCCTGCACTGTGCACAGTTGCCCGCGATTCGCTCATGCGCAGCTAGCCGGCCGCCATCATCAGGATGCCCATGAGGACGACGCCAATGCCCGCGTATTGCGTACGCGCCACACGCTCATTGAGGAAGCAATATGCGAGAACCACGGGCACTACCGGAAAGAGCGATGCGAGCACAGACACGCTCACGAGCTGGCCACGGCTGGTTGCGAGAGAGTACAAGACGATGCTGCTCAAGCCCAACAGGGAGCAGCAAAGCACCCCGCGAGCGCCGGCGATGCGCATAGCGTCAAATGGCCGCACGCCGTGCACTCGACCGACGGCCATGAAGCACGCCGCAGGGACGGCCTGGACGATAAACAGCGACCACAGCACATCGCCGCGGCTCGCCAGCGCCATGAGCCAGAAGAACACGCCAGTTCCAAGAGCCGCCAGGATTGACCAGGCCAGTCCAGTCGAGCGCGGGCCGGTGTCCGTGTCGGTGTCCGGCGAGTAGCCGGCGCACGCGACGCCGGCCGCCGCGGCGAAGATGCCTCCGAGCTGCACGGCACTCGGTCGTGCGCCCGCCACCAACCCAGCCGCGATGGGGACAATGACCCCAGTTGCGGTAACGGGAGCAACGATGGTCATCCGACCCTCTACGGAGGCGCGGATGAACGCGTATAACCCGACGGTCGACGCAATGCCGGCTGCGACACCTTCGAGTGCGGCCATGGGTGACGGCGTACGACGGACAACCAAGAGGCAAGCTCCGAGCGCCGTGACGGCGATAAGTCGCGACCCAAGCAGGAACCTCAGTACGCCGATGCGCCGGGACAGCGTCCCGCTCAAATAGTCAGCCGCACCACCGGTCAACGACGAGCCGAGCGCCGCTGCCGAGACCCACGGCAGCTCGGGACTCAGCACAACACGATGTTCCCTTGCTCTAGGTGGCCCCAGCAGCTTCCAAAGTCGGGCCATGATGCGGTCGGAGCCCGGCCTCGGCCCTCGTTCACGGCCGGGCCTCGGCCTCGACTCGCCCGTCCGGAAGGAGCGCGCTCATGATCACCCCCGAACCTGGGGGCGAGTCTGGGTTCACACCCTTCGCCACGGTCCAGAGATAGGACAACAACTGGAGGACGGGCAGGGAGACAAGAGGCGCGAAGAGGTCACTCGGCGTCTTGGGCAGCTCAATCGTGAAGTCGGCTGCATGCTCGAGCACGACGCCGCTCGGTACCAGCGCAAGCGACTTGGCGCCGAGCTCGCGGACCAGGCGAATCGTCTCAGACGAGACATCCGCATCGCCAGCAGTGACGGCAAGAATGATCAGCCACTTCTCGTTGAGCACGCACAACGGCCCATGGAAGAGATTGCCGGTGTCCATGAACTGCGCCGTGACAAGCGCGCTCTCCTGGAGCTTGATTTGCATCTCCATCGCGGCGCCGAAGTTGCCTGCGGTGCCGGCGATGATCACCTGGTCGCAGGCGAACAGCTCGGCTGCCATGGCATCGAGCGCCGGTCGGGCGTCAGCGAGAGCCTCGTTGATCAAGCCTGAGATGAGCGGAAGGCCCAACTCCTCCGCACCGCGGCCTGCAAGCGCCAAGCCAAAGGCAGTGAACACACCAATCCCAGCGATGACGCTCTTAGTCTTCGGAAACGAGGCCTCGGGCCCCTCCGCCGTCAGGACCACCCGGTCCGCCCGCTGCGCGAGCAGGCTCTCTGCAGCGCCGGTCACGGCGACAGTGAGTGCCTGGGCCTTCTCCGCCGTGGCGAGAGCATCTAGCAGGAACTTGCGCTCCCCAGAGCGCGAGAGCAGGAGAAGAAGGGCGTCCGCGTTCACGAGCTTGGGAAAGAGCGCAAGCTCCGTTGCCGGCAGGACGTACGTCGGGAGGTCGACCAGGTTGTCGAACACGGGGCGTGCGGCAAGCGCGGCCGTATAGGAACTCCCGACGCCGCTCAGGATGACGCGCTTACAACCGCGCTTCTTCGCTTCCGCGACGATGTCGGCGACCTGCTCCGTGGAAGCCTTCAAGGTGCGATCGAGAGCATCGGCGTCCTCGAAGATGTACGACAACATTCGGTGCTCGGTGGTTGTGCTCACGGATCTCTCTCCTTAGGTGCTCGACGTCATCGTTTCGACCAGGACGCGGTGGAAGATGCTCAGACGCGACAACGGACCGTGCCGCGCCAGCGTCACGTGGTGTGCGGGTTACAAGAGTGCGTCGATGATCCGACCGGGGAAATATCGGTCGTCGATGAGCGCTGGCCCTGTTCCAGTGCGCGCCACGACGAGGTCGAGGGAAGGCACCACCCAACAGCGGTTGCCGCGGAACCCCATCATCGCGAATGCGTCCCGCGGCAACTCCTGCCACAGGCCGCCGACGGCGTTGCTCCAGAAGCCGTAGCCGTAGTCCCGATTGAACTCTTGCGACGGCTTCGTCGCCTTCTCGATCCACCACTTCGGTACGACTTGTTCGCCTTCCCAGGCGCCGTCGTTCATGAGGAGGTAGCCGACGCGGGCGAGTTCGCGAGCAGCAAGCAGCAGTCCGGTGTGCGGGACGGGATGTGGCCCCAGCAGGTCGCCGCCCCCGGCGCGAGTCCAGGCCACCGGCGGAACGCCAATCTTTTTGAACAGCCGCTCATTCAGGAAGTCATCGATCTCCATGCCGGCGACGCGGGAGAAGACGAGCGAGAGGTGCGAGAACCCCGGGTCTGAGTACTCCCACTGCGCGCCCGGCTCTCCGATCAGTCGCCCGGCGTCGTAGCCGTAGCGGTTCGCCGTGCGACCGATGGCGTACTCGTAGAGCCCCTCGCCGAGCCGCGTCGGGGTGCCGAATGAGACGCCCCGGATGCCGCCGATAAAGCCGCCGGTCATCGACAGCAGGTGCCCCACCGTGACACGGCTCTTGCGCCCATCGGTAAGCGGGTAGCCCTCGGGGATGTACTCGTACACCAAGCTGTCGAGTCCGATTTTCGACGCATCGGGGTCGTCACCGATCAGCATTCCGAATGCGAGGGACGTGAACGACTTCGTGACCGACCACATGTCGAACCTTGAGGCGTCGAGAACGTTGTACGTCCTAAACTCGGCCGCCAGGACCCCGTGACGGACAATGGAGATGGCCCAAGCGTCCCCCCCGAACTCCCACTCCTGCTCTCGCTCCGCGAGGGCGAGCACGTCAGGTTCGAGCCCAGCGAGCTCCCGCACCTCGTCAGCATTCCCGGCATGCTTCCAGCCGCCGGCAGCATCTGCGGGAGGGAAATACCTCTTCATCGCGGTCCTCCGTTTCGACGACTCGAGAGATCGATATAACTCATCTAGCTATGTTAGCCTAAGGTCTCCAGTCCACATGCACAATGTGCTGAGATAGGTGGGTAGCGAGTACCGAGCTCGCGCGAAGAAAGACAGTGATGGCGACCCGTCCGCGCAAGACGACAGAAGGCACCGGATCCCGGCGGGAGTCGCCGTTGCGACGCGGCACGACATCGCTCTACGAGCAGATTCGCCGCTCGGTTCTGACGGACATCTGGCGCGGGATCTACCGCCCCGGCGATCTGCTCCCCTCCGAGAGCGACCTCAGCGAGCACTTCGGCGTCAACCGCCTGACGGTGCGACAGGCGGTTCACATGCTCGCGAACCAGGGGTTCGTGCGCCCGCTACATGGCCGCGGCTACCAGGTCACCTCGTCGACGCTGTCGGCAGAGTTCCTCACCACGGCGAGCCTCTCGCACTACCTGCGGGATCTCGGGCTGGACACCACCACCAAGGTGCTTGATGCCGAGCTCGTGACAGCGACGGCCGAGGTGACCGATGCGCTCGGTCTGCGCCGCGGATCCGAGACGGTCCGGATCACCCGGCTGCGCTCAGTCCTCGACCGGCCGGTCGCGATCGACGAGGCGTATTACGACTCGGAGCGGTTCAGTCGGTTGCTCGGGGCGGATCTAGGACAGACGTCGCTGCTCGAATTGCTGTACACGATGTTCGGCATACAGATTGCACGAGTCACGACCGAGCTCGGAGCTGAACTCGCGGGCGAGCGCGGCGACCTCCTCGGCGCCGCACCGAACGACCCCCTGCTTGTCAGCAAGGCGGTGATGTACGGGCTCGAGGACGACCCGATTGAATGTGGCTTCGCCTACTACCAGAGTGAGCGGGTAAAGCTCAGCTTCAACTCGCCGATCGATCCACACAGCTGGCCGTACGGCGGAGCCGCCAAGCGCTGAGCAACTGCTCAGCCGACGTCGTCAGCCGGTATTGGTGCTTCCCTGGCGATGAGCCCCGATGACCGCAGCTCCTCCCAAAGTGCCGGCGGGATCGACCAATGCAGGCGCCGGGCATTCTCGGTGACTTCGGAGGGGCGGGCTGCGCCGGGAATCACGCTGCAGACCGCGGGGTGGGCAAGTGGAAAGCGAAGGGCAGCGCTACCGAGGGCGACGCCATGGCGCGAGCACACATGCTGCAGCTGACCCACTCGCTCGGCGATCTCCTCGGGAGCAGGCTCGCCCTCGTAGGTGCTGGTCTCGGCTCCCCCACCTGCGAGGATGCCCGAGTTGAACACGCTGCCGATGACGACCCCGATCTTGCGCTCCTCACAGACCGGCAAGAGCGCCTCGAGCGCGCCCTGCTCGAGCAGCGTGTAGCGACCCGCGATCAGCACGGCGTCCAGGTCGAAACGTCGGACAAGCGCCAATGCAGCGGTCGCGTCATTCACGCCGGCACCGATTGCCCCGATCTCGCCGGCGGTCCGTAGCGCCTCGAGCGCCGCAAAGCCGCCCCCCGCCTCCAGCTCCTCGACGCGGCGGTCGAAACCTTCATCACCGCCGTGTGCCTCCGGCTCGAGGTCGTGCACAAACAGAATGTCGACGCGTGAAAGGCCGAGGCGCTGGAGGCTGTCTTCGTAGGAACGCAGGATTGCGTCGTGACGGTAGTCAAAGTGAGCGTCGAACGGGAGCGCGCTTGTCCAGAACGTCGCAGTGGATGCCTTGCCCGGACCCGGCCGGTGAAGAACTCGCCCGACCTTGGTCGAGATGACGAACGCATCTCGGGGCTTTCCGCGCAAGAACTGCCCGACGCGGTGCTCGCTCATCCCGAGGCCGTACCACGGCGAAGTGTCGAAGTAACGGATGCCGGCATCCCATGCCGCGCCGAGCGTCGTCTCGGCACTCGCTTCGTCGACGGGACGACCGGCGAAACCACCCAGCGGTCCCGCACCGAAGCCGAGTTCGGTGACGACGAGGCCAGACCTGCCGACGTGTCTCGTCTCAAGCTGCGGCGGCACGGGATCGCTCTCGCCGTGCACGGGGTGTGCTCCCACTACAGATCGGTGTGGGTCAGCACCTTGCGGCAGCGGGGCGTCATGCCGGCGGCTGGCCGAGATTGAGCTGCACGAGCGTGCTCTCGCCGAGCGCTGCTCGGCGGACGATCTCGCGCTCCCGGTCGCGCACCGCGCTGGCGGCGACGAGCGCCGACTCGAGTTCGTCGGCGGGAATGATCACGACGCCGTCGCCATCGGCGAGGACCCAGTCCCCCGGTCGGATCGTGACGCCGTCAATCGCGATGTCCACGCCGAGCCTTCCCCAGGCGTTCTTCGAGGGTCCATAGAGGGAGGTGCCGTGGCCGAAGACCGGAAATTCGAGGGCGCGAATGCGGTCGCAGTCCCGCACCATCGCGTCGATGACCAAGCCGGCGATGCCCTTCTCCTTGGAGATCGTGGACAGGAGATCGCCCCACAGCGGCACCGGGCCCGGCTCGGACACCGAGGCGATGATGACGGCTCCCGCCGGTGCCTCTGCAACGGCGTGGTGCAGGGCAAGGTTGTCGGCGACGACGGCCTCGACCGTGAACACCGGCCCCGCAAGAACAGCGGGTGACCACAGCGGCTTGATAGCGGGCGAAAGTGCGTTGCGGCGCCCGAGCGACTCGTACACGGCAGCCGCGCCGAGGCTCGCGAGCTGGTTCCGCCGCTCCTCGTCAACGATGGTTGTCACGACGACTCCTAACCTTCATAGGACCGACCGGGGAAGCCCTTCACCCCGGCCGGATAGCGAAACAATGCCCCAGCGAGATCTTCGTGCTCGTTCGGGCGGACAGCGGTGGTGATGTAGAGATCGCCGAGGTCGCTGCTCCCGAAGGCGCAGCTCGTGACCACTGCGACGGGGAGCTCAAGCCGTGCGAGCAGCGCGCCGGTCGGGCTGTAGCGATGCACCGCACCGCCCGAGTGCAGCGCCACCCAGATGCACCCGTCCTCGTCGACAGCGATCCCGTCCGCGAGGCCAAGACGGCGATCGATCTCGACGAGTCGCCGCCGTCCCGTGACCTCGCCAGTGTCGTGGTTGAAGTCGAAGGCGTCGAGACCGGCCGCCTCGCTGTCGACGTAGTACATGATCGAGTCGTCCGGGCTCCAGTCGAGCCCATTGGAGATGGTGACGCCACGGAGCACGCGGGCCACGCTCCCGTTCGGATCCAGTCGGTAGAGGGAGCCGGCACCGGGCAAGCGGCGCTCGGACATCGTCCCAGCAAAGAAGCGCCCCTGTCGGTCGCACTTTCCGTCGTTCATGCGATGCTCGGCGAGACCGGCATCGACCAACGCGAGCATGTCGAACTTGCCCTCCTCGTCCACGGTGCCGAAGCCGAGACGCGTCGCGACCACATAGCCGCCGGACGCCCGGGGCGCGACCGCGCTGAGGGAGTGGCCGACCTCGACGGTCGTGGTGTTGCCACTGCGGTACGACCACCTGTGCAGCGTGGCGTTGCGAATGTCCACCCAGAGCAGCTCTTCTGCCGGGGCGTGCCAGACGGGAGACTCACCGAGCAGACAGCGGACGTCGATCGCCACCTCGGCGCCGTGCAGCGCCTCGACGGTCATGCGTCCGTGCGCGCCTGGGACTGGTCGACCACAAAGCTCAAAGCGGTGAGGAAGCTGGAGGGGTCCGCCTTGCCGGTGCCAACGAGGTCGAATGCCGTGCCGTGCGCCGTCGTCGCGTACGGCACCGGCAGGCCGATGAAGGCACTCGCGCTTCCGGTGAAGCCGCCGAGCTTGCGAGCAATGTTCGCCTGGTCGTGGTACATGCAGACGACCCCGTCCATCCCTGAAGCGAGTGCCATCGGGAACAGGGTGTCCGCGGGGAAGGGACCGGTGATATCGAAGCCGGCAGCACGCTTCGCTTCGACGGCAGGCCGAATGAAGTCGATCTCCTCGTTGCCGAAGAGACCGCCCTCGCCGTTGTGGGGGTTGAGGGCGGCGACGATCACCTTCGGGGAGGACTTGCCGGCCTTGGCCAGCACGGCGAGCATCGCCTCGATCGAGGCCTCGACGTTGGGCTGCGTTATCTGCGCCGGGACGTCCTTGAAGGGGATGTGCAGGGTCACGTTGGTCGTCATCATGCCCCTCAGCACCCCGAATAACCGCGGTTCCTCGCTTCGCGTGAACTCGCTCAGGAAGGCGATCTCGTCGATGTAGTTGTACCCGGCGCGGCGGAATGCTTCCTTGTTGAGCGGTGCACCGGCGACGCCTGCGATCCTGCCCTCCAGCGCGAGCTCGAACGCGACCTCGAGGCAGCGAGCGGCGAACTTGCCTGCCGCCGGATCGACCTGCCCGACAGAGGGGACCTCGACATTGCTTCCGAAGGGATCGATCAGATCGACGACGCCGGGCTCGAAGCGTGCCTCGTCGAGGTCGCCGATGACGCGCACTTCGACCGGCGCAGCCACCGCCTCAGCGCGCTCGGCGAAGATCTTCGCCGAGCCGATGACCACCGGCCGGCAAATCGCGATGTCTTCTTGGCGCCGAAGAGCCAACGCAATGAGCTCGGGGCCAACGCCGCTGACGTCGCCCAGGGTGAGCGCAATTAGCGGAGGTGCCATCACGTCAGATCCCATGTTGTCATCTCTATCAGAGATCTAGATGAGTTGCAACGGGATCCGCGTCAGCCTTCGCGTTGCACGAGCGCGAGCCCGCGGAGCAGCCGTCGACCCATCTGCGAACGCTCCTCGAGCGGCACATAGAACAGCGGAGCAAAAAGAAGCGCCGTTCCATCTCTGCCCCGCGCTGCGGCCGCAGCGGCGGCCGCAGCGGCGGCCGCAGAGAGGTCGGCGACCTCGACCAACTCGGGACTCTCGATCTGCCGGTCGAGTAGCACGCTCCGCAGGAGGCGACCCCCCTCACCGTAAAGGATCACGGCGACGGTCTTGTTCGAAATGGTGTCCGCCAACTGCTCCAGTTGCGCCCGTGCCTCCGGCGAGCTGTGCAGCACCTCGTTCGGGAACGTCGCCTCCCCGCCGGCAATGAGGACTACGGACCCATCGCTGAACGACTCGAGGCTGCGCTTAACCTTGACCGGCGACATCGCCATTGCGTCATTGAACACCCGGACCCCGGCGACCTCACCAACGAGCTCACCACGCTGCGCGACGCCGGTGAACGTCGCCAGCGTCCCGGCCAACGCCTCGTTTTGGACGCCTGCCGCCTTCGCCGCGGCAACCGCCGCCAACACGTTAAGTGCGTACGGGTCGTCGTCGTGCAGCTCTTGCCCGAGCATGATCTGTTCATCGTCACCACCCCAACGGACATAGACGATGTCCCCCGAGAGGAAGACGCAGTTGGGATGGTCGAGGTCCTGACGTCCGAAGAGTGCCAACCGCCTGCACGGCGACGCGAAGTGCTTTCGGACTGCGGGATCGTCGCCGTTCAAGACCGCCCAATCATCGCTCTGCTGATGGCGGAGGATGGTCTGCTTCGCCGCTACATAGGCGGCCATCGAGCCATGCCACTCCAGATGCTCCGGCCACAGGTTCGTCACGACCGCGATCTTCGGGCTCGTCTGCATGAAGGACAGATAGACGCTCGTCAGCTCAGCGACGAGCACGTCGGTGGGAGCCATTTCCGGGAGCGCCCGTAGGATCTCGTAGTTCGGGCAGCGGTTCGTCTGCGGTCGCAGGTCAGAAGCAATGTGCACAGTCCGGCCAGCCGAGTCCAAGATGTGGGCGATCAGGGAGGCTGTCGTGGTCTTACCGGCCGAGCCGGTGACGCCAATCGTGAGCGCACTCGAATGCGCCAACACGTAATCTGCGACGGAGGAGACGAGGACGCCTGCTCGCTGCGCCCCGATCGCGCACCACAGCTTCTCCGGTGGAACGATCCCGTCGTACGACGCGTCCACAAAGACGGCGTCATAGTCAAACGGGTGTTCAGCCATCTCAGCGGGCTCGGCGACTCGAAGCTTCGTCCGCAAGGCGGGAAACTCCGCGGCGAGCGAACCGGAAACCGGCGTCGGCTGGACGAAGTCCACATCGGCGCCGCCGGCTGCGAGTACCGAGCCGAGCGTTGCCGTGTCGCGGCTCGCCCCGTAGATCAGAACGCGCCGGTACGCTCGCGAGGAACTGGGCGTCTGCATCGGCTCAACACCTGGCTTCGCGGGCCGCAACGGCAGCGATGACCGGAGGGTCGTGCTCATGCTCGGTCAGCGAGCTCGATGAGCTTCGGGTCACCCCGTTAGGGATCCCGAGAGCATCCCACGGATGAATTGGCGCTGAAAGAGCACGTAGATGACGATTACCGGGATGGCGACCGAGAGCGCTGCTGCCGTCTGCAGCGAGACGTTCGTGTTGTACTGGCCTTGAAACACACCGAGTGCCAGCGTGGCGGTCTGCTTCGCCGAGGACGAGAGCATTACGAGCGGCAGGAGGAACTCGTTCCATGAGAATACAAAGAACAGGACCGTCATGGTCGAGATCGCCGGGCGTGCGATCGGGACGAGCACCCGCCTGAGGATCGTCACGTTGGAAGCCCCGTCGATCCGAGCCGCCTCGAGGAGCTCCGACGGGATCGACTGGAAGAAGGCGCGCATCCAGAAGATCCCGAATGCGAGGTACAGCGCGGTCTCCGGCAAGATCAGGGACCAGTAGCTGTCGACGAGATTGAGACGGCGCATGTCGAAGTACAACGGAATGATCATCGACTCGTACGGCATGATCAGACCCGTGAGGAAGAGGTAGAAGACCACTCGTCCGGCAGGCAGCTTCAAGGTTCCAAAGGCGTAGCCGGCAAGCGTCGAAAGCACGGTCGCCGCCACGGTAACGGCTATGGCGACCACGGCGCTATTCGCGAGGGCGCCTCCGAGCGACGCCTGGTGCCAGGCAGCGCTGAAGTTCGAAAAAGTGAAGTGTGACGGCCAAGGAAAAATGCCGGATGTCACTGAGCCCTGCGGAGAAAGGGCGACGAACGCACTTCCGATCAGAGGATAGAGCGCAACCACCGCGAAGAACGAGAGAATGACGTAGTTCGTGTTGCCACGCAATCGAGCGATCATGCGTCGCCCCGATCTCCCCGGCGAATGATTGCGAAGGTCACCACCACGATGATCACCGCGAGCGCAACGCTGACGGCAGCCGCCGCCCCGATCTGGTTGTACTCGAAGGCCATCTGGTAGATCTTGAGCGACGGCACAGTGGTCGAGGTTCCCGGGCCGCCGAGCGTGGTGACGTAGATCACGTCGAACGTCCGAAGCGCCGCGATGACCGTCAACGTAAAGGCGACGGTCATCTCGCTCCGGAGACCAGGCAGCGTGACGGCGAAGAATTCTCGGACGGGGCCCGCGCCGTCGACCCGTGCCGCGTCATAGAGGGTTGAGGGAATCTTCTGGACGCCGGAGATGAACAGCACCATTGCGAATCCGTACGTCACCCAGGTTCCAACGATGCCGACTGACGGCAGCGCCCAGGTGAAATCCCCCAGCCATGCCCGTGCGATGAACCCGAGGCCGATGTCGCTCAAGAGGCTGTTGATTGGTCCATTTGGTTGATAGAGCCAATCCCAGATCACTCCCACGACGACCAGGGGCAGGACCTGGGGAAGGAACAGCACGGTTCTAAAAAACGTCAGGCCGCGGATCTTGCGATACGAAAGCACGGCAGCAAGGAGCAGGCCGAGCGCGATCGGAACGAGGGAGATGAAGATGACAAGTATCGCTGAGTGAAGGAATGCACTCCGCAACGTCGGGTCCGTGAAGAGGGCCCGATAATTGGCGAGCCCGATCCACCGCCGCGCCGTCAGACCGTCCCAGCTGTAGAAGCTGAGCCACACCGTCTGCCACAAAGGGTAGAGCACGAACGCCGCGAAGACGGCGAGCGCCGGCAGGACGAACACATAGCCCGTCCAGCCGGCGCTCACGCGTCGAATGGTCAGCACCCGGCGTGGCGTGTCTGACAAAATCAGAGTGCTCACCGTCGAATGCTCAGTGTCTCAGAGCGAGCTGTGGAAATGCGAGTAGTCGGACTCGATTGCCTGGACGAAGCTGCTCGGCTGCATCTTCAAACCAAGCAGCGACTGAAGCTGCTGGCCGATGTACGTGGTGCCGTCGTCTGTTGAGAGGTCCATGAACATGATTACGCCGTTGTCAGCGGCGACCTGGTTGTACAGGTGGATCCATTGTGCCAGCGTGGTGCCGGACTGCACTCCTGCGACGACGGACTTCGGCAGGTACAGCGGAACCTGCCCTTGCGAGATGAAGTACTTGGCCGCCGTGCTCGAGCAGGCGATGAAGTTCAGATACTCCGCCGCGAGGGCCTGGTGCTTGGAACGGGCTGCAATCACGTACGCATTGCCGCCGCTGCCCGTGGCAAGGACCGGTGCCCCCGCCTTCGCCTCGGGCATGAGCATTACGCCGACGTTCTTGCCCAGGACCGGGGCGACCGAGCCATTCACCCAGTTGCCGTCGATGTAGAACAGCGCCTTCCCGTGTAGGAACGCGTTCGTGCCGTTCTCGTAGGTGACCCCGTTGAAGCCGCTTTCGAAGTAGCCGTCCTTGGCCCAGGTCTGCAGCGTGGTGGCCGCCTGCTTCGCGTATGGCGTGACGGCGGTGGCTGGGCCGGTGCCGTAGACGTAGCGGGTCAGGGCCTGGGCGCTCGGGGCGTAGACATCCCAGAGGCTCTGGTACTCGTGGATGCCGGGCCACTGCTCGAGATCGCCGAAGGCGATCGGTGTGATGCCAGCCTTCTTGGCCTTGGCGAGCACGGACTGGAAATCCGTGAGCGTCGAAATCTGTTGGGAGACGTGGATCTTATTCAGCAGCGCCTTGTTGTAGTACACCCCAACTAAATTGAGGATGTCGGAAACCCCGTAGAGCCGGCCGCTGCCGAAGTGTTTGCCGTCCGAGCTGAAATCCCCGCCATTCAAGATCGACGAGGGCTGGCAACTCGCCCAATGGTACTGCTTGGCATACTTGTCTAGCGGGACGATGAGCTTGGCAGCGGCCTCTGGGCCTTCGGCACCGTAGCCCTGGTTCGACTGGACGATGTCCGGGGGATTCGGGCCCGACAGCGCCAGCTTTTGCTGCTGCAGGATCTGCGTGAAGGGCTTCGTGATGCGATCGACCTTCACGTGGTACTGCTTCTCGAACAGTGAGACGAGGTGGTTGTAGATCGGGTCCAGGTTGCTCGTCGTGTTCTGGTCCCAGACCGTGATCGTCGGCTCAGTGACGTTCTTGTGATGGGATCCCTGGCTCGCCCCAGCGATCCCGCCCATACCGGCGAGCGATGCGACCGCTACTCCCGCCGAGATGGCGGCTCTCTTCAGCCTTCTCATACTCCCCCTCCTAGTCCAAGCAGCGCTTACGAAAAAGTACCCAGCCGGACGTCGGCGCTGGGTTCGGCCGGAGTGGCGTGAATCCTTCCTCTGCGCCCCTCGGCTCAGGCACCGATGCCATCTAGCTCGCCGAGCTAGATGAGTGAGTGTACAGCTCGTCGTGATGGTGTCAACGCGGAAAGATCACTGGGTGGCCGATGCCCGTGGTAGGCGCGCCGATGCGGCGGCATGTCCTAGAGATGACCGGCGTAGCGAGTGAGTACTTCACCGACGGATGCCGGGCGGTTCCGCAGCAGCCACCGCCCGAAGTCACGTGCCTCGGCGGCGTGCTCTGTGCCTGCGAGGTATTCGACTTTGGACTTTCCGTCGACGCGGGCGAGCATGAGCGCGCCCAGCTGTACGAGCGCTTCCTGTTGGACCACGGCCTGGTCGCCGTCCCAGAGGTTGCGGTAGCTCTCCCACATGGTCGAGGCCAACCGGCCGAAGGCCTGACGGTGCTCGGGCAATGCGAACCCCTTCAGCATCATGTGGTTGACAAACGTCGCGACGTCATAGCCCGGATTGCCGAAGTGCGTGACTTCGAAGTCGACGACAAAGAGCTCTCCCTCGAGCAGGAAGAGGTTCTTCGGCACGAAGTCACCGTGCACGAGGACCTGTTTCACCTCGAGCAGCCGGGAGATCGCGTACTCGAAGGATGCGGCGAGGTCGGGGTGGCAACGAGCGGCCGCCCGGTACCACGGGTCCAGTCGATTCTGCGTCAGCAGCGGCTCGGCGAGGAAGCGCCGTCGCAAGGTCGGCTCGTCTCGAGTCGCATTGTGGATGTCGGCGAGCAAGGCTCCCGCCTGTTGCGCGCGCTCCTCGTGGATGGTGCCGGCAAGCAGCTCCGGTTTCCAGAGCCGTGCGTCGGCGGAAACCTCCTCCATTCCGAACGCGAGCAGCGTCGGGTCCGTGAAAGTGATCGTCGGCAGGCGACCGCGGTGAACTCGGGGGGCAAGGTAGCTGATGGCTTCGTACTCGTTCACGATGCGCCGGACGTCGGCGCGCCATTCCTCGGCGACCCGCAACCTCGGTCTCGACTGCTTGATCACGCCCGACTGCCCACTGGAACGCCACCTCAGCACGACGTTCGAGAGGCCGCCACTGAGCTCGTCCACCTCGACGTTGTCAGCCGCTGCGACAATTCCCTTCTTCGCCAGGTACTCCGCGAGGGTGTCCGCGGTCAGCTCGAGCGGGAGGTCCGGCGGCGGCGTGCTGAAGTCGGGCGACGCCTCGGCAATGGGATGCTCGCCTGCAGCGCGACGCACCTCGACAAAGGCCCGCGCCGCCGCGGAAACGGCACGGGCCACCGGCGTGCGCTCGACCGAGGATGCCGCGATATACCCATGAAGAGCGGGGACCAGCTTCAAGCAGCGTTGCACCTGGGACGGCTCTGCAACCGGTCCGCCGTGGAACAGGAGCAGCAGGTCGTCGCGAACAGCGAGCGCTGCGTCCGCCAGCGCCGAAATGCGAGCCGCCGCGTCCGCGACAGCGTCGTCGCCGTTCCGGTATCGCGTCACGCCGAGGAGGGGAACGATCACGTCGACGCCCGCCAGTGCCATCGCAGCTGCGTCCTCTTCGTTGGTGACGTAGCCGCAGGTGAGGAGATCCGCTCGACGCGCCGCTCGGAGCAACTCGATCTCCTGCTCGAACGAGATGCCGGTCGCTTCCAGATCCTCTCGGAATTCGTGGCCGAACATACCGATCGTCGGGAAGTTCTGCACGCCGCTCGCACCGCGCTCTGCCGCCGCCCTGACAAGCGCCTCGAGCGAGGTCGTCGGGTCGGTACCGCATAGCGCCGCGACGACGGGGCAGTCGCCGAGCGCAGTTCGGATCTCGGGCAGCATGGCGAGGACGATCTCGTTGGCATTGCCATACGGCATCAGCGCACTGAGTGAGCTGCGCCCCGCCGCCCGGAACTTGCCCGAGCTGTAGACGACGATGAGGTCGGCGCCACCCGCCTCGGCCGCCGCGGCGACGAGTCCGTTGGCTGCGCCACAGGCGAGCAGGGCGCGTCCGCTATCGGTTGCCATGCGCAGCCGGTGAAGGACGTGTTCTCTGGTCACAGTCCGCATGGCGGTTTACCTTGGCCTTCCGGGTCGACGAGGCTGCCCGGGTGGCAGAGCTGTCGAGGGTCCAACGCGTGCTTCAGCGTCGTGAGGATGTCGTAGCCGCCACCGAGCTGGCGGGCCAGGTACGGCAGTCGGGCCGTCCCCACCCCGTGATGGTGCGAGATGACCGCCCCACATGCAAGCGCCGTCTCCATCGTCACCCGCCAGATTTGCTCGAGCCGCTCGAGCGCCGCAGGGTCGGTGTCGAGCTCACCGGTGGCGATGAGGTAGCAGGAGATCCCGTCGCTGTACGCATGCGAGAAGTGGCCGAGCACCTCATCCGAGCGGGGTCGGAGTGCCTCCTTCAGCTCGAGGTAGGAGCCGTGCGCCCGACGCCAGCCGAAGGCGACTTCGATCGTCTCCGCGTAGCCCCCTGGCTTGTCCAGGAGCGCCTCGAGACGCGAGAAGTCATAGCGGTTCTTGAACCACGCCTCAGCGGCATCCGGACCGAGGTCTTCTGCCTCTGCGTCGACGAGCAACCGTCGAGCGACACGCTGCTCGGCGGCAGCGATCTCCTCCTGACCGGCGAAGCCGGCGATGAGAATCGGAGCGGAACCCGGTGATGGCGCTTGTAGGTGGTACGCCTCGTCCTTGTCGTAGAGCCGCAGTAGGGCAGGACTCACACCTGACTGCATGAGCCGACGGATCACCTCAAGGCCCGAGGGAATGTCCTTCAGCGCGAACGTCGACAACGCCACCGGGCTCAGCGGATAGACCCGCAACGTGACCTCCGTAATGACGCCTAAGGCGCCCTCGCTGCCGATGAACAGCGACCGTAGGTCGGGGCCCACTGCACCTCGGGGCGGCGTGCCGACTCGGACGATCGCGCCGTTCGCCAGCACGACGGTGAGGCAGACGACCGCGTCCTCGATCCCACCCCAGCGCGACGAGAACTGTCCGCTCGCCCTCGTCGCGACCCAGCCGCCGACCGTCGACCGGTCGAGCGACTGCGGCGAGAACCACGTCGTCAGCCCTTCGGCCTGTAACGCCTCTTCGAGGTCGCTACCGAGGACGCCGGCTTGGACGTGGACGAGGCCGTCCACGGCGTCAATGTCGACGATCCGATTCAGGCTACGGGTGTCGAGCAGCACGAACCCGGCCGATGGCAGCGGGCTGCCCGTCACCGAGGAGCCACCGCCTCGTGGGACGACGGGTACCTCATGGCGAGCTGACCACCGAATGATGACCGCCGCCTCATCGCTGCTCCTCGGCGAGGCGACGACGCCAGAAAGGCGCGTACCGTGTCCCGATCGGAGGCGCTTGAGCGAGACCGGCCAGACGTCGAGAAGCTGGTCCTCGAGCGGCCGGGCGCACTCAGGAAACTGCTCGATGAATTGCTTTTCCCAGGTACTCATCTAGCTCACTACTCTATCCCACACCGGCTGCTCGGACGGAGCTACAACGAACCGTAAAGAAGCAGGGAGACCTCGTGGAGGAGCCCCGCTCCCTCACCTGCAACGCGAGCCGAGCGGTGAGTCGTGAGCCACCGTGGCGTAACCGCCGGGAGGGATTCTCACCGCGGACGAGCAGACCACGGCGACTTGGTACGCCGCCCCACCGACGTAGCCGGGCGGCCCGGGGTGCGCCTCAGCCTCATCCGAAGAAAAGGGACGCCAAACCGATGACGCCGGCGTCGGGACCGAGCCTTCCCTGCTCGAACGCCTGCAGGCGCGTGTAGCAGTCAGGGGCAGCGTGCTGCTCGAGCGCCACACGTGCCGGACCGAGAAGGAATTCACCTGCACCAGAAACGCCGCCGCCGAAGATGATGGCGTCGGGAAAGTAGATGTGGATCAAGGAGGCCAGCGCTACGCCGAGCGCACGTCCTGCTGTCGCAAGGAGGCGGGTGGCACCGCCGTCCCCGTCCACCGCCGCGCGGTGAATGTCCGCCACGTCGACCTCACAGCCTTTCGCGTACAGCGCGGCGAGCTGTTCGCTCTGTCCGGCGCGGGCCAGCTCGGACGCCGAGCGGCGCAGCGCCCAGGCAGTCGTGACCGCCTCGAGGCAGCCGGTACCGCCGCACGTGCATGGTGGTCCGGACGCATCGACGATCACATGGCCGGTATTCCCGCAGGTTGCGAACGTGTGGCGCACGAGCTCGCCACCGATTGCCACGGCCGAAGAAATGCCGGTGCCGATGCCCATATACATGACGCGCTCGAATTGCCGAGCCTGCCCAAATCGCAGCTCGGCGAGTAACGCCGCGTTGGTGTCGTACTCCCAGCGGACGGACGGCCCGAAGGCCTCGACGAGCGGCCCTCGGATCGGAAAGTTATCGAGGGCGGGCACGTTTGAGCACAGACGCTGCGTCCACTCCGGGCCCTCGGAAAATGCTGGCGTGGAGACGGCGATGCCGACCGGCGGCTGCTGCAGTCGTGCCGTAGTCCGCGATGCCGCCTCGACCACCGCCGCAATGACTTCTTCGGGACGAGTGGTGCTTGTCGGTGTGGGGATCCGCAGCACCTCGAGCACGTGGCCCAAGGCATCGACAGCCCCCGCCTTGATGGTGCTGCCCCCGACGTCGATGCCGAGCGCGACACGGCGCGATTCCGTTTCTCCTTCGTCGATCACCGCGGTCAATCCGATCGTGCCGTTGCCGGCTCCGTCACCGGACTCCGGCGCTCGCCATCAGACGCGTGCGGAACTCGTCGACGGCAGCATGATAGTTCGGCCGGCCAAAGAGGCTCGAGGTGCCGCATACGAACAGCGTCGCACCCTGGTCGCGCGCGCCAGCGGCATGCTCAAGATTCACGTTGCCGTCGATGCCGATTACCGAGGCCGACCCCACCGCTTCTCGGAGCTCTCCGACTCGTCGCTCCGTCGTGGCGATCCACTTCTGGCCGGCGAAGCCAGGCTCGACCGACATCACGAGCACGTAGGGAAGCGCGAGATCTGCCGCCGGCCCAACCGGGGTGAAGGGATTGATTGCCACGCCGGGCACCATGCCGGAATTGACAATCTGGTTCGAAAGTCGACCAGGAAACGGCTCGGCCTCGACGTGGAAGAGATACACATCGGCGCCCGCGTCGGCGAATGGAGCGACGAGGCGCTCTGGCTGAGTCACCATCATGTGCACGTGCAGCGGCAGCCTTGTCGCCTCCCGAAGCATTCGGACGGTGTCCGGGCCGAACGTCAAGTTCGGGACGAAGTTGCCGTCCATTACGTCGACGTGGAGCGAGTCCACGCCTGACTCTTCCAGTCGACAAACTTCGTCTCGTAGTGCGCCCAAGTCCCCACACATGATGGACGCAGACAGATGCACGCCACGGGCGCTGCCGTCAACAGTCTCCCCAGACATCACTTTGGCACCTCATCTCCGCAACTCTTACCGCCACAGTGACCGCGCCCGCGCTTTGAGACCTGCTGCGGGCGTCGATGCCGTGGACATCGGCTCTCGCGCGAAGCGGCGCGAGAGCCGTCGTCGCTGGGGGCAGATGGTTCCGGCGACGAGGATGACGCCCGGTTCCGCCGGGTTGTCGCCGGCGGTTGGTTGGCGCACCATGTGCGCTGCAGCTGGTGTGCCGGTCGGAAGACGAGACGCATGTCGACGAGGAACTGTCTCAGCGCGCGTAGAGCTCCGGGTTGTACGGCGTGTCGGGCACCGCCCCGGGAACGGCACCGGGCATCTCGAAGCGAAGGTCGTTGGCTTGAGAGGTGTTGGAGGGCTCGGCGACGACCATGTCGACGTCCATATAGATGACCGTCATCACGCGTCGTGGGATGGAAGTGCGATTGGGGCTGGCCCTATGGAACGTCCAGCCGAGGTGGTAGCTCACCTCACCCACCTCATAGGGCTCTTCAACCACCTCGAAATTCTGTGCCTCTACCGCTCCTTGGAGCGCTGATTCGGATTCGTCGCTGATTCCTAGGTCGCGGCCGAAGGAGAAGCGGTGACTTCCCACAGCGAAAGAGAGGGGGCCGATCTCCAGCGGCGTCTCCTGCAGCGGGATCCATACGGTGCAAGCGCGGTCCGACGCGAAGGGCCAGTAGTACTGGTCCGCGTGCCATGGCGTGATCCCACCGCCACCTTCCTTGTACAGCGCCTGATCCGAGTAGAGCCGCACGCCACGCACGCCGAGCAGTTCTGCAGCAACTCGGGCTAGGCGCTTGGAGAACACGAACGCCCGCGCCGCAGCACTCTGGAACCGCAGCTGGCCGACCTGGAGGAATGCCTTGTCATAGGTCGAGCGCTGCTCCATTGGCAGATGGATCGTGTTGAGCTCGATCACCTTCTCGGTGATCTCCGGCTCGAGCGCCCGGATGACGTCTTGATCCAGTACGCCCTTGATCTTGACAAAGCCCTCGTCGTCGAAGCTCTGCCGGACATGATTGTCCAGCGATAGGGGCTCGTCCAGCAGGCCAAGGTGCGTCATTTATGGTCCCCATCAACACGGATGTGCTGCTGCCGTCTGTCCATCCGTCCGAAAATAGGACAGATGAGTTGTCTAGTCAACCTACGAGCGCGACCTGGCGGATCAAGAGCGCCTGCTGCATGAGATCGATTAGCTGACGCCCGATCCAAAAGGAGACCCTTTCGACCCCGGCCGAGCAACAGGTGGACCAGGAGCTGGCCACAGGCGACGAACACCTGCTCACGTACATCAAGGGTCGAATCGCCACCGAGTGCAGGCCACCGGCCACCACCACCACTGCCAGGGGTCACCGGAAGTTCGCGATTTCTGGTCAGGCACGCTCAGGGGATCACTGCAACAGCGCCGTGTTCTGGCCATCAGCACCAGGGTGCGACGCCCCGAACGCGTCTACGGATCGCCCTCAACAACTTTGTTGCCGGCAGTGGTGCGGGTGGACCGGACGGTCAGCAGCGGCGGCGACGCCGCGGGGTCGAGGTCTCTCCAGCGCAGTCCGGGCGAGTTCTTCTCGGCGGAGCCCTCGTGGTAAGGGACGAGTTGCCACAGGGCGCGCAACCGGTCGCTGCCCACTGCCCCGAGGAAGCGTCGCACTTGGTCCGGCGAGTAGACCGGCCGCTCCCTCGAGTCGTCCCGCGGGCGCTCCACGAGCGCTGTGCGCGACGTACAAACGCTGGATCTGGGCACTCGAGAGTCGGTCCAGTCTCCGTCACGACCCGACGACCTCCAGCCACTCCTCGGTGAGGTCAGCGAAGGTGCGCGCCGCCTCCTTCCCGGGGGACACGTCCACCTGGACGGCGGCGAGGGCGCCCTGGCGTTGTGCTCGGCCTCGAACGCGCCGACCCATTTCTGGCGTCGCCGACCGCCAGGCCCGGGAGAGCTCGAGTCGGTAGTAGCCGCCCCCCGGCCGCGCGACGTTCTCGCCCACGCTCCACAGCTCCTCCGTGCCCGGACGGTGTCCGTGAGGTGTCGTGTCCACCTCGTGTCCACCTCGTGTCCAAGACGGTGGCCGGAGGGATGACTTTGCGTTGGCAAATCAAGAAGCCCAGCTCGTTGAGCTGGGCTTTATATGGTGTCGGAGGGGGGACTTGGCCGCCTGCGACCCGCGGGATCACGTGGGAGTTAGTTCGCTTGACTTCGCGGGTGACGGGGGTGCTGCGAAGATCACGCTATGGCCGAGCGACGAGTCCGCCACCACTTCGTGTCGAAGCTCGTCCTTCGGGAGTTCGCCAAGGTTGGCGTCATCCAAGTGGTCGACCTCCGGGCGGACGGCAGGTCGTTCCCGCGGTCGATCGACGACGCTGCGGCCGAAAACGACTACAACACCATCGAGCTCAAGAACGGGAGCCTCTCGGATGAGGCGGAGGTCGCCATCGCCAACCGTGTCGAGGGACCCGCCGGTGCAGTGATTGCTCGCATCGCCCGCGGTGGATGGATGGAGGAGGACGAACTAGAGGTCGTTGCCCGGCTCGTGCTATTCCAACTGCTGCGAGTCCCGACCCGTAGGGACGAGGGGGACGCACTCGCCGACCTCCTTATGAAGCTGACTGTCGCGGCCGAAGGACCTATGGGGATGCGGAGGTCCCTCGAGAACCACCTGGGACGTCCGCCGACCGAAGAGGAGGTGACCGAGGCCTGGGTTTCGGTGGGGGACCTCAACTGGAACGTCTCGCGCCAGAGCGAAGCTCACCTAGTCGACTCGTTCAAGTTGCTCGACGAGTTCTTGGAGCCGTTCACCATGACCTACAGCTGGCACGTCATGCGGTGGGATCGCCGGCATCTCCTCACTTCAGACTCGCCGATAATCCTCGCTGCGAATCCCGAGATGCCGCAGATCTACGGCGTGGGCATGGCAAACGCCCAGGTCATCTATTTCCCGGTCTCTCGCTCGTGCTGTCTCCTACTCAGGAACCGGGTCGACCCAGACTGGGACGTGCCCAACGGCCGGGAGATCCACGGGACGACGACGAGTGCGCGGGCGGTTAGCCGGATGATGGCGGAGAACGCCACGCGCTGGCTCTATCACCATCCTGACGACTCGCTCGCCGAGCTCCTGGGGCCCAGAGCATCGCTCCCGATGCCGCAGTCGGTGACGTACGAGACCGCCCACGTCCGACGGCTTCAGCACCGCCTGAAGGTGATGGCGGAGTACGCGGCCGAGCACCCTGACGAGCCGCACCCGATGTCGCCTGGAGGTCATCAAATCAACTGGGCCGATTTCCCGGACCCGACCTAGGTGGTAAAGCCGGCACCAGAGAGCCGTTGTTACCCAGCTCAGCGCCTGGGTTCGAGGCGCAGCCGCAGGCGCTACTTGGTCTGGCCACTTGCTCGAGCCAGGTGTCAAAGGCGGCTCGCCGTGAGCTGCCCAGCTCTGGTCACCGAGCGGACATTGGCGCAGACCTAAGCGGATGTTCCTGGAGACGGGGGGTCCGAAGCCGGCTCGTTCGTGGCGAGCACTGTCACGACCCGCTCGACGTAGATATCCCAGATCTCCTCGGAGATGTCGTCGAAGTTGCCGACGTGACGCTCGAACCAAGAGCGGAGATATGCCACCCGGTCATCGAAGCTGTCGGCCTCGGCGCGACCGGAAGCCTTGTAGGCGCGCAGGTCCACGACACCCTTGACAAGCGCCAACAGTCGTCGCGGTCCGAGCGATCGGAACATGCCCTTGCCGCTCACAACTGCCAGTGGAGCGAGTGACCGCAGCAGATGGTGATCGGCGTAGCTGCCGAATAGTTCGTTGGGGTGCCCGTCCTTGTGCGCGATCGCGGCGGCGAGAAGCCCAACACAGCCATCTGCTGTATGGACGGCTGACCAGCGAGCCCAAGGGTACGCCGCCTTTTCAAGGAGCACTCCCTTGTCGCCTACGTGGCGCATCAGCGACATCCCATTCGCGTGGGCGAAGAACTCCGACAGGGGCACGTACACCCGCCAGTAGAGGTTGAGCGGGAACGGGGCGTCGTTGAGTCCAGCCGAGATGGATTCCGCCATCTTCCGTGCGTCGGGGAGCTTGCCGTCACCCCCTATGTCCGCCTCGATCGCCTTCAGGACGTCTTCGGTGATGATGTCCTCGTGCCCTAGGTTCACGAGCATCCTGCGCAGCGCCTTGGCGTTACCACCGCGCATCGCGGTCAGGGGGTCATCGCCATAGAGGCAATAGAGGCCGACGAAGCAGGTCTCGAGCGCAGATCTGGCCAGCAGCGCTACCGCTTCGCCATGACGTACTGCGCGGCGTGTGTTCGTCTGCAGGGCCAACGAGCGCGCGAGGGCAAGCTGCGCAAGCTGGATAGGTGTTGCATCGTTCCCCCGCCAGGGTTCACACGTGATCAGGCGTCGAGTCTCGCGCCGTACCTGACGCCGTTGCCGGAGGTCGTTGTAGGGCAGCGTGCCCTTGACGACCGGGCCGAGGACGGCGCCCCAGACCGTCTTGGCGGCATCCCACCGTGCATCCACGAGTACGAGGATGCCAGAGGGGTGTCACGGGGCCTGGTCAGGTCAATCGTCCTCCAACCGCGAACAGCGCGTATTCGACGACTATCGGCTCAGTCTTCTTGTCCTCGGCGTAGGCCTCAGCCCAGGAGCAGTACCGCTCGTACTGGTCGCCCCGGATGACACTGCCCTGGTGGGGAACGTAAGGAGCGGAGGGCATGCGTGCGAGGGCGTTCGCCACACGCAGGTCGTAAATCAGCGGCCGAGGTCGTACTTGGCCCTGGTAAGCGAAGAAGTGCAGGACCTTCGTCCCGTAGGACACGTTGCAGCGAGGTAGCCGGGCTTGTCCGTTGTGGAAAAGGGCCCGGAACGCTTCCGTGATTGCGCCCTGCCCTTGGCCGAGTGCCGCCGTCACGTCTGCGAAGACATCGTCTACGGGGCCACCAATTGCCTCGGCGGCCCGCCAGGCACCGCGGTTGTCCTCGTCGCCCGAACCCCAAGCCATGACGGCCGTAACGAGGTCGGTCGGGTCCTCGTGGGCGTGAGCAAAGACGAAGCTGCGACGGATGAGCCCGTACTGCACCAGCTCGAGGGCAAGAGCGTCGAGGATTGGGGCGTCGGCAGGCATCTCGTACTTGGACCATGACTTGCGCCATCGAACCTCGTCCCACCCAATGGGCTGCTCTTCTAACACCCACGCGGCGGTGTGGGCTTCAATCTCCTGGTTGACTGCCTCCAACACTTCCGAGTTGGTCCAGTAGGCCATCGCCGCCGCCCTTCGTCATCGTGAAGCACCTGCCGACTGTCTCACCGCTCGGGCATCCTTGTCCCTATGACAGTCGGTCCTGTGCACTGGGGCAGCTATCCAGGTGAGCTCATCGAGGATGTGATGGCGGTGCTCCTCCTCCAGGAGCGGCCCACTGCCCAACATCGCCGCCCGTCGCAGGGTGACGGCGGTGTGGACGTCTACGAACCGGTCGCAGGCGACTATCACGTCTTCCAGATCAAGCGGTTCACTGAGTCACTATCGGCGAACGACAAGGCCAAGATCGCCGAGTCGCTCGAGCGGGTGAAGATCAACCCGAGGCTCGATGGACCAGTCGTTCAGTGGTCACTCGTGATCCCCCTCAACCCGACGAGTGGAGACGACGAGTGGTTCAACGAGCTGACGGCCGATGCAGGCTTTGCCTGCGACTGGCGTGGCCTCACGTTCTGGCACTCGGAGGCCTCCAAATACTGGTTCGTCATTAGCTACTTCCTCGAGAACGGCAAGGCGGAACTCGAGGCGAAGGTTCGCACCCTCGCACAACTACTCGGACGACCAACAGACCCCGTGCGGCCGGTCGATGTGGTCACATCCCTTGGCGATCTGCATCAGGAGCTCAACCGCACCGACCCGTACTACCGCTACGACCTACGCGTCACGTCAGCGCGCCCATCAGTGGATCCACAGGCGGTGATGACCACCACGATGCCGGTCGAGAACGGGTCCTTTGTGACCGTCGACGTCTACGCGAGATTCCCTCAGGCAGTCCTCGACCGTCCCATCGGCGGGAACTTCACGTTCGCGGTGCTCGACCAGGAAGCGGGGGTAGACCTGCGCGACGCATTCCAGGCCCATCAGGACTACGGGACTGCCTTCGAAATCCCTCCAGAGGCTGTCCACGCCGTCGCGTTCAACGTTCCCGGTGGCCTTGGTTCAACAAGCGAGAGGAGCGCTTGGCAGATCCAAGTCCACGCGCCTGCAACGCAGCCCGACATTCCTCTGTGGGCTGACATCGAAGTCATCGCAGAAGACGGGACGGCGATCGGCTCAGCACTCCTCCCAATCGCAACGCTCAGCAAGGGGCAGAAGGGTCTGGAGCTGCGCGCCTCGGAGTCAACAGGACACCTTCATCTTGAGCTTCGACTGGAATTCCCGGTCCATGGCCGACTGAGGCTCGAGTATTCGCTGCAGCTCGAGCGCGTTCCCGGCGCTCCCGTCGCGACTGTCGGCCCCGGGTACCGACTGGTGGCGAACATCCGGCGACCTCACTTGCTGAGATTCCGACTGCGCAGCACATTCAACGTGATGACGCAGGCCGAACTGCCGTTGGGTGAGCCGCCATTATCGAACTGGGAGTCCGGGCTCTGGCACCTCGACCTTCTGGAGCAGTTGCAGAAGTTCACGACAACGCCGCTCGTATTCCCGGAATCTGATGAAGAACGGCAGTCAGTGCGCCGCGCCATCGCGCTACTTCGCGGGGAGACCTACGAATTCGAGGAGCACTGGACGGGGGCGTCCGAGGGGAGCGAGGAGGAGCTTCCTGCACTGCGCGAGTGCATCGAGGGCGACGGCGGCTTCCAGCGCACCGAACCACTTACCGTGTCCAATGGCGGCAACGAAGTCCTCGTTGGCTCCTGCTTGCTTCGATGCGCCGATGCCCGCATCCTCGGCGTGGAGCAGCTCTCCGGCGGCCGCGTCCGGGTCAGCTTCGAAGGCAACAAGGTTGTCGAGTCCGGAGGGCCGCTCCCAGAAAGCCAGCCGCCGGAAACCGAGTCCGAATCCACCCAGTCAGGTGGGGCGGAAGGCGGCGATTCCTAGTTCGTGAGCAACGGCGGGTAGGTCTTAGCCAAAGCCTTTGCGGCGCAGCCGTCAGACGAACCGATCCCGATCAGTCACTTCCGAACCCGGCGCGATGTCGTCGGGACGACGGGCAAGGTGACGCTGCGTGTGGGCAGCCAGCTTCACCACATTGACATCGGAAGGGCGTTCGCGGGACAGCGGGTGATCCTGCTCGTCCACGATCTGCACGTCCGGGTGATCACCGAGGACGGCGAATGCCTACGCGAGCTGGCGCTTGACCTCTCGCGTGACTATCAACCGCTGGTGGTGTGAACTGTGTCGCGAGACAGGTGTGAACGCTGTCTCGCGACAGGACATTCGTGTCGGAGGGGGGACTTGAACCCCCACGCCCTTTCGGGCACTAGCCCCTCAAGCTAGCGCGTCTACCTATTCCGCCACTCCGACGTGGCCTCCCGGGGCGGCCGGAGCCGTTCCTGGAGCAGCGAGCATGTTAGCGCGGCCACTCGCGGGCTCCAGAAGGGCGCGGCCCGCACCAGCCCTCGAACGGCCCGGCGAGTAGAGCCACTGGAGGCCCTCCGACCAGTCTCGGCCGGTCCTATCCCTTCTTGGCGAGCGTCGTGCTCGTCGTCGTGGATGTCGTCGTCGTGGTGGTCGGTGGTGGCGGGAGCTGGATCGCCCAGTTCTGCGCGTTGTACAGCGGGCCGGCCAGCGTCGAGGACTCATGCACGTTCACCAAAAGGTTCGACTTCACGAGCTCGACGGGGACCTGGAACAGCGGCAGGGTCGGAAGGTCCAGCCAGAGCTGGGAGTCGGCCTGGTTGTAGAGGCTCTCCATCGAGAGCGGGTTGAGCTGCTGCTCGGCCTGGTCGAACAGCGCCGATACCGCGGGGTCCTGATAGCCGGTGACGTCCCGGGTCACCGTCCCCGCCTGGACCGCCGAAGGCTCGGTTCCCGAGCCCGGCGCCAACGGCTTGAGCAGGGTGGCCGTCTCCACGCCCGAGCTTGAGCTCTTCGCCTCGAAGGGGGTGGAGGCAACGGGAGCCACCGGGCTCTCGTAGAACGAGGCGTTCTCCGCCGGATAGGGGGAGAGCAGATAGGGCGCCAGCGCCAGCTGGTAGGCGCCGGAGGGAAGCGTGCTCGAGAGGAGCTCGCCCGCCGGGACGTTCTTCACCTGGAGGGTCACCCCGACGTCTTGGAACTGGGCCTGGAGCTGCTGTTCGACCTGGCGCACGAGGAGGCTCCCGGTGGGCCCCACCAGCTGGAGCACGAGCGCGGTGCCGTCGCTTCGGTGCACGAGCCCGTCGGGTCCGAGGCGGTAGCCAGCGAGAGCGAGCACCTTGGCGGAGAGGGTGTCGTCCACGGCGGGATAGCCGCCGGCGTTGCCTTGGCTGCCAGGCGCCCCGATGGTGAAGAGCCGGTTGCCCGACAGCGGGTTGTTCCCGTTCTCGAAGTCGACCGAGTCCGCGGCGAGCTCGGTGCGGCTGATCGCCTCGACGAGCGCCTGGCGAAGCACCAGCGAGGAGAGTGTCGGGTCGTTCAGGTTGAAGTCGAGCTGCCACTGCATCGGGGACTGGACGACCTCGTCACCGAGCGTGTTGACGCCCCAGATGGCCTCGTCGAGGGTGCGGCTCGGCGCGAGCGCCGCCACCTGGATCTGGCCGTGCTGGAGCCCGGCGATGATCTTCGACGCACCATGGACCACCAGGAACACGATGCGATCGAGCGTCGGGGACTGGCCCCAATAGTGCGGGTTGCGACCGAGCACGACCTCCTTGCCGGGCACGACGGCGGTCACCTCGTAGGGGCCGCCCGACACGAGGTGCGCCGGATCGGCGCCGGCGAAGGCGCTTTCCCACCCGTAGCGGGCGACGACGTGCGCCGGCATGAGACCGGAGAACAGGGCCTCCCAGTCCGCGTAGGGCTTGGTGAACACGACCGTCACCACCTTGCCCTTGGACGAGCTCTTCATCGAGGCGATGTCGCGGTATCCGGCGACCGGCGTGTTGGCCGGGAGCTGTGCGCCGACGGCGAGCTCCTCGTGCCACTGCTCGATGAAGTCCGCCGCGCTGATCGGCACCCCGTCGGACCACACCGCCGCCTTGTTGATCGTGTAGACGACCGTCTCGGGCTTGACCCCGACGAGCTCCGCCGAGTCGAGCTCGACCGACGGCAGCTCGGCGTTGTTCGGGCCGACCACGAACGGAGAGGGCCAGATCTGCGCGGTGACCATCGCCGTCGCGGCGTTGGATCCCGCCGGCGTGCTGGGGTTGAACTGGGTGGGCAGGCTCGGGACCGCGACGACGACGGTCCCGCCCTTTTTCAGCTTGATCGGCCCCGAGGGGACAGTCGTGGTGGTCGAGCCACCGGGCGACGTCGTCGTGGTGCTCGACGTCGAGGTCGTGCCGGAGCGCTTCGTGGGGGGTGTGCGGGATCCGGCGACGGCGGCGCCGGCGAGCGCGACGGTCCCGGCGAGGGTGAGCGAGCCGAGCGCGAGGAGGGAGCGGGGCCTCAGCCCCACCGCAGGCCGATGATCACGGTGCTGAAGGCGAACAGCACCGCGACCGTCACCGTCAGGCGGTCCAGGTTCTTCTCGGCCACGGTGGAACCCGCGGCGGCCGATCCGACCGACGATCCGAACATGTCCGAAAGACCGCCGCCTCGCCCCGAGTGGAGCAGGATCAAGAGAATCAGGGCGAAGCTACAGAGAACCTCGACCCCGACAAGCACGTCCGTCAGCACGCTGAGCAGGCTAGCAGTCGGGCCTGGCGGCAAAGCTGCGGCACCTGAGGACCATTCGGCGAAGCGCCGACCGCCCCGTCCCCTTCGGATCAAGCGCCGTGGCCCGTCTGCTGCGGCTCGGGTGCATGCCTCTAGCGCTATGCCTCGGGTGCTGGGGTCTCAGGCCCCGGCGTGGAGGATCGCCACGAACTTTCCTGCGTCGAGGCTCGCTCCCCCGACGAGGAGGCCGTCGACGTTCTCCTGCGCCAGAAGCTCGCCGGCGCTGTCGGGCCCTACCGATCCTCCGTACTGCACACGCGCCGAGCCCGCCTGGGCGCCGGCCTGGGCCACGAGCTCGGCCCGGATCTCCGCGCACATCGTCTCGGCGTCCTCGGGGGTGGCGCTCTCCCCCGTCCCGATCGCCCACACCGGCTCGTAGGCGACGACCGCAGCGGCGACCTGCTCGGCGGAGCGCCCGGAGAACACCGCGGCGACCTGGCTGCGCACCTTTGCCACGGCCTCGCCCGCCTGGCGCTCGGCCAGGTGCTCGCCGACACAGACGATCGGGCGCATGCCGTTGCGGTAGATGGCGTCCACCTTGGCGCGCACCTGCTCGTCGGTCTCCCCGCAGTAGGTCCGACGCTCGGAGTGCCCGGCGATCACGTAGACCACGTTCAGCTTGGCCAGCATCTCGGCGCTCACCTCTCCGGTGAAAGCGCCGCGATCGGCATGGTGGCAGTCCTGGGCGCCGAGCGAGAGCGGCACGTGGTCGGTCTCGACGGCGGTCTGCACGGTGCGGATGGAGGTGAACGGCGGATGCACGCTCGCCTCGCGTCCCTCGGGCACGCCTCCGCTGCGCAGCAGGGCAGCCAGCTCCTGGATGAGCTTGAGCGCCTCGAAGTGGTTCTCGTTCATCTTCCAGTTGCCGCTGACCAGGATCCCCCGCTCGGCTCCTCCCAAGGCCGGGCCCCTAACCGGTCCGGCCGGCGCGCAGTGCCGCCAGGCCGGGCAGGTCGCCCTTTTCGAGGAACTCCAGCGAGGCGCCACCGCCGGTGGAGACGTGGTCGATCTCGCCTGCGATGTTGAACTTGTCGAGCGCCGCGGCCGAGTCGCCGCCGCCGACCACCGTGAAGCCCGGGCATTCGGACACCGCCTCGGCAACCGAGCGGGTGCCCTCGCCGAAGCGGCCGTCCTCGAAGGCGCCCATCGGCCCGTTCCACAGCACCGTGCGCGCCTTGAGGATGCGCTCTCGGTAGCGGACCCGGGTCTCGGGGCCGATGTCGATCGCCTCCCAGCCGTCGGGGACGTCGCGCCCGACGACGCGCGTGGAGCCGGTCGCCTCGAGCTCGGGGTGGCCCCCGAAGTTGATCTTTCCGTCGGGCGACAGCGCCACCATGTCGGTGGGAAGCAGGATCTCGGTGTCCCCGTCGAGCAGCTCGCGGCACTCCTCGACCTTGGAGGCGTCGAACAGGGAGGCACCGATCGGGTGCCCGAGCGCGGCGCGGACCGTGTAGCTCATCCCCCCGCCGACGAGCACCGTGTCGACCTTCTTGATCAGGCTGCGAAGCACCGCCAGCTTGTCGGCGACCTTGGCACCGCCCACCACCGCGATGAAGGGCCGCTCGGGCGAGCCGAGCAGTCCGCCGAGCACCTCGACCTCGCGCTGGAGGAGACGCCCCGCCGCGGACGGCAGGAACTTCGGCGGGCCGACGACCGATGCGTGCGCCCGGTGCGCGGCGCCGAAGGCGTCGTTCACGTAGGCGTCGAATCCGGCGATCAGGCGCTGCACGGTGGCGGGGTCGTTCGCCTCCTCGCCCGGGTCGAAGCGCAGGTTCTGCTCGAGCGACACCCCGGGTGCGAGCTCGGCGAGGCGCGCCCGCACCGGAGCGACGTCGTAGCGGGGGTCCGGAGCGCCCTTCGGCCGCCCGAGGTGGGTGCAGGCGGTGACCTCGGCGCCCTGTGCGAGCAGCCACTGGATCGTCGGCAGGGTGGCGCGGATGCGGAAGTCGTCCACCACCACCCGCTCGCCGGCGCGCCCCTCGGCGAGGGGCACGTTGTAGTCGGCCCGCAGCAGGACCTTCTTGCCGGAGAGCGGAGGGAGGTCCTCGAGGACCGGGATGCCGCCGGTGGTCGGGCTCACCGAGCCCCGACGATGCCGACCAGGTCCACGAGCCGGCTCGAGTAGCCCCACTCGTTGTCGTACCAGCCGAAGATCTTGACCAGCGTGCTGTTGTCGTCGAGGGGCATGACCATCGTCAGCTTGGAGTCGAAGGTGCAGGAGGCAGCCGACCCCACGATGTCGGTCGAGACGATCTCGTCCTCGGTGTACACCAGCACCTTGGACAGCGGCCCGGAGGCGGCGGCCTCGGCGAAGGCGGCATTGACCGCCGCCTTGTCGACCGCGGCGTTCACGATGCCGGTGAAGTCGGTGATCGAGCCGTCCTGGACCGGCACGCGTAGCGACGAGCCGTCGAGACGACCCTTCATCGAGGAGAGCACGAGCCCGGTGGCCCGGGCAGCCCCGGTCGAGGAGGGAACGATGTTCACGGCCGCGGCTCGCGCCCGACGCAGGTTGTCCCGTGCGAGGTCGAGCAGCTCCTGGTCGTTCGTGTAGGCGTGCACCGTCGTCATGAGGCCCTTGTGCACGCCGAAGGCGTCGTCGAGGACCTTGATCATCGGCACGAAGCAGTTCGTCGTGCACGAGGCGTTGGACACGATCTGGTGCGCGTCGGGGTCGTAGGTGTCGTCGTTGACGCCGACGACGAAGGTGGCGTCCGCGTCGTCCGAGGGGGCGGAGATGATCACGCGGCCCGCACCCGCCTGCAGGTGGGCCTCCGCCGCGGCACGCTTGGTGAAGCGGCCGGTCGACTCGATGACCACGTCGACCTCGAGCTGCTTCCAGGGGAGCTGGCTCGGGTCCCGCTCCGCGAAGGCCTGAGTGACTTTGCCGTCGACGACGATGCCGCGCTCGTCGACGACCACCTCGCCGGCGAAGCGCCCGTGCGTCGAGTCGTAGCGCAGCAGGTGGGCGTTGGTCTCGGGGCTGACCAGGTCGTTCACGGCGACGATCTCGAGGTCCGCGCCCTGTTCGTGGGCCGCGCGGAGGAAGTTCCTGCCGATCCGGCCGAAGCCGTTCACCGCTACTCGAACCGTCATCGCATCGCCCTCCGGCTTTCCGGCGAGCGCCCGCGCGAGCACCCACCCCTTGAATTCGGAGCCTCCAATGTGACGCAGCAGAGACCGGAGTGCAACTAGCCCCCTGAGCAGGACGTATTCGCGCCTCGGGCGGCTAGGAGGGCCGTTTGGCGAGCCCGGCGAGCAGGACCGCCAGACGTCGCTCGTCGTGCGCTCGCCCGCTCGGCCCACACAGGTCGCCGAACGCCAGCTCGACGCCGGGCGGGACGTCGCCGAGCGAGATCGTGGCGCGGTCCACGACGACGACGTCCGGGCGCACGCCGTGGGCGGCGAGCACCGAGAGGTGCGTCGCCACGTCGTAGCCCTCCGTCTCGGGCCGCTGCTCGTGCAGGTTGCACACGTAGGCCACTTTGCCCTTGCACTCCCCCACCGCCGCGGCGAGCTCGGGGGCGGCGAGCGCGGCGAGCACGCTCGTGAACAGCGAACCGGGGCCGAGCACGACGAGGTCGGCTCGCTCCACCGCGTCGAGCGCCCCGGGCGGCGTTCGGGCGTCGGCTGGCTCGATCGCCACGCGCTCGAGCCCGGCGGTCCCCATCACCGCCACCTGGCCGCACACCGCCAGCGATCCCGCCTCGCCGCGCAGCACCACCGCTTCCGTCGTGGCGGGGAAGACCGGCCCGAGCGTGCCGAGGAGGGAGCACGCCTCGGCCACCGCCGCGGCGAAGTCGCCGGTGGTGGCGGCGAGCGCCGCGAGGAGAAGGTTGCCGTAGGCGTGGCCGTCGAGGTCCCCGCCGCTGAAGCGGTACTCGAGGAGCGGCCCGAGCCGGTCCGGCTCGACGAGCATCGCCCCGATCGCCCGACGCACGTCCCCCGGGGCCGGGATCCCGAGCTCGTCGCGAAGCCGGCCCGACGATCCCCCGTCGTCCGCCACCGACACCACCGCTGCCAGCTCGCCGGCGAAGCGCCGGGCGGCGCCGAGGCTGCGGGCAAGGCCGTGCCCGCCACCGATCGCCGTCACCTTCGGGCCGCCGAGAACAAGCGCCCGAGGCCCGGTCAACGATCGATGTCCCGGTGGTGCACGGTGGGCGCGAAGCCCTGCGCGCGGATCGCCTTGGCGAGCTCTTCGGCGATCGCCACCGAGCGGTGCCGGCCCCCCGTGCAGCCGATGGCGATCGACAGGTAGGACTTGCCCTCCTTCGCGTAGGCGGGCAAGAGGAACTCGAGCAGGTCCGTGATCCTGGCCAGGAATTCCTGGGCCTCGGGGCGCTCCAACACGTACTCGCGCACGTCCTCGTCGAGACCGGTGTGCGGCCGGAGCGCCTCCACCCAGTGGGGGTTGGGCAGGAAGCGACAGTCGAGCACGAGGTCCACGTCGAGCGGCAGCCCGTGCTTGAAGCCGAAGGAGACCACGCTCGTCTCCATGCCCCCCGGCGACTCCTTGCTCGAGAACAGCTCCTGGAGGCGGTCCCGCAGCTGGTGGACGTTCACCGAGCTCGTGTCGATCACGACCTCGGCGCTCTCGCGGATGGGGCGCAGGAGGTCGCGCTCGAGGCGGATCGACTCGAGCACCCCGTCGGCCTCGAGCGGGTGGCGGCGCCGGCTGCCCTCGTAGCGGCGCACCAGGACCTCGTCGGAGGCGTCGAGGAAGAGCACCCGCACCCGCGCCCCGCTCGAGCGCAGGGTCTCGATGGCGGGGACGAGCTCGTTCATCGACTCGAGCCCGCCGCGGCCGGCCACGAAGCAGAAGCGGTCGAGCTCGGAGCCGGGGTGGCTGGCCAGGTCGGCGACCTTGCCGATCAGCGACGGCGGCAGGTTGTCGATCACGAACCAGCCCATGTCCTCGAGGGTCGCCGCGGCCGAGGAGCGCCCGGCCCCCGACATCCCCGCGACGATCAGGTACTCGGCCACCGCCGCCCGCCCTCCTGGACCGCTCCTGCCGGCGCCTCTCCGGCGTCGGACCACCCGATTCTCGCGCCCGACCGGGGACGGCGCTCGAAGCACATCGCCAACAGCCGCGGGATCGCGCCCTCAAGCTCGGGGGCGGGAGAGCCCTCGAGCAGCTCGCGGCGCGGCGGGGGCTCGAGCATCTCCACGAGTACGAGGTCGGCGGCTGCCAGCGGGTTGATGTAGCGCGACAGTGGCCGGTGGGCGAAGACCACCGCGACGCCCGGGTCGACCTCCTCGGGCCCGCGCGACTCGGTGAGGTAGGGGCCAACGCGCCAGTAGCGCTCGTCCAGGATCCGGTCGTCGATCAGTCCCGAAGCCGGGCCCTGGTAGAGCGGGTGGTTCACGAGGAGGACGAAGCGGCCCCCGACCGCCACGACGCGGGCCACCTCCGCGAGCACCGCGTCGACGTCGTCGGCGTGCTCGATGACGAGACAGCAGCACACCCCGTCGAAGGTGCCGTCGGCGAAGGGCAGCTGCTCGCCCTTGCCCCGCACGTACTGCGGAGGGCCCCCCGCCACCCAGGCGTTGGCGAGCTGCGCAGCCGAGGGGTCGAGCCCGACGACGACCGCACCGCGGCCGATCTCGGCCGAGACGGCCCGGGAGACCTGGCCCTCGCCACAGCCGAGATCGAGCACGCGCCGACAGCCGGCGAGGGCGTTTCGCACGATGGGCAGGATCTCGAGGTCGTACTCGGGATCCGCTCCCCCCGTGAAGGTGGCCTTCCACCACGGGGCGAGCTCGTCCCAGTCCGCGCCCGGGTCGGACTCGGCGCTCACGCCGAGACGGCCTGGGGTCGCGCCTCGGGGTGCAGGCGGGCGAACAGCGCGCGGGCCACCTTCTCCGGCAGCCACGACAGCGCGAGCAGCTCCTCCAAGGTGGCGGCGCGCACCGCCCGCACCCCGCCGAGCTCGGACTCGAGGCGCTTTCGCCGACCGGGTCCGAGACCGGGCACGCCGTCGAGGGCGCTCGTGCGCATGCGCTTTCCCCGAAGCTCGCGGTGGTAGCTGATGGCGAAGCGGTGGGCCTCGTCACGGATCTGCTGGAGGAGGTAGATGGCGGCCGAGTCCCGGGGGATGCGGACCGGGGCTTCACGCCCGGGGACGAACACCTCCTCGAACTGCTTGGCGAGCGAGGCCACCTCGAGCTGGTCGGTGAGCCCGAGCTCCTCGAGCACCTTGAGGCCCACCCCGAGCTGGCCCTTTCCCCCGTCGAGCAACAGCAGCTGGGGCGGGTAGGCAAAGCGCGAAGGGCGGCGCGTCGGATCGGGCGGCGCGGTGTCCTCCTCGAGGAGGCGGCGCAGGCGCCGGTACAGCACCTCGTGCATCGCTCCGTAGTCGTCGTTTCCCTGCACGGCGCTCACCTTGAAGCGTCGATAGTCGCTGCGCTTGGGAAGCCCGTCCTCCATGACCACCATCGAGCCGACGTAGTCGGTGCCCTGGAGGTGGCTCATGTCGTAGCACTCGATCCGAAGCGGAGCCTCCTCGAGGCCGAGGTGCTCCTGCAGCTCGTCGAGCGCCTGGGCGCGGCTCGTCAGGTCGCTCGCTCGGCGCATCCCGTGACGCTGGAGCTGCTCGGTCGCGTTCTTCGCTGCCATCTCGACCAGAGCCCGCTTGCGGCCGCGCACGGGGAGGCGGATCCGCACCGCGGATCCACGGCGCTCGGACAGCCACTCGCCGTAGGTCTCGAAGTCCTCCGGGATCTCGGGGACAAGGATCTCCTTCGGCACCCCGAGGGGGGTCTCCGCGTAGTGCTGCTCGAGGGCGCGGGCGACGAGCGCGGGCGGCGTCAGCGGCTCGACCTTCTCGAGCACGAAACCCTGGCGTCCGACGAGGCGCCCCCGGCGCACGTGCAGGATCTGGAAGGCCGCCTCGAGCTCGCTCTCCGCCATCCCGACGACGTCCAGGTCCTCCTGGTTGGAGACGAGCATCTCTTGGCGCTCGCTGGCGAGCCGGACCGCGCTCAACCGGTCCCGGACCCTGGCCGCCAGCTCGAACTCGAGGGCGTCGGCGGCTTCGGCCATCTCGTTTGTCAGGCGGGCGACCACGGGGGCCGTGTCCCCGTCGAGGAAGGCCATCAGCTCTTCGACGAGCTCTTGATACTTCTCCGGGCTCACCGCGCCCACGCACGGCGCTGAGCACCGCTCGATGTGGTGCAACAGGCAGGGCCGACCGAGGCGCTCGTGGCGGCGGAACTTCGTCTCGGTGCAGGTCCGGATCGGGAAGGACCGCAGCAGGAGGTCGAGGGTCTCGCGGATGGCGTACGCGTGGGCGTACGGGCCGAAGTAGCGGGTGCCCTTGCGCTTGGCGCCGCGCATGACGGTGGCCTTCGGCCACTCCTCCCCCACCGTGACGGCCAGGTAGGGGTAGCTCTTGTCGTCGACCAGGCGGATGTTGAAGCGCGGCCGGTTCGTCTTGATCAGG
>JAODBN010000375.1 GCA_025463965.1 Acidimicrobiaceae bacterium | reverse complement strand
CCCAGGCGGGCGTGAGCTTCGCGCACAGGCGCTCGGGCGCTTCGCCGAGCTGTTCGATCCCGTCAACGGCGGATTTCGCGGCGCGCCGAAATTCCCCCAGGCCCCAGGACTTGAGCTCGTGCTGCGGGCGGCCGTTGCGGGAAGTCCCGACGCGCTCGCCATGGTCGAGACGACGCTCGAGGCAATGGCAGCCGGCGGCATCTACGACCACCTGGAAGGTGGCTTTGCCCGCTACAGCGTCGACGGGGAGTGGCAGGTCCCCCACTTCGAGAAGATGCTTTACGACCAGGCCTCGCTCGCCCGCTTGTACCTGCACGCCTTCCAGGTCACCGGGGACGAGAGGTGGCGCCAGGTGGTCGAGGAGACGGTCGGCTACGTGCTCAGCGCCCTGGCCGCTCCCGACGGGGGCTTTTGCTCGTCGGAGGATGCTGACGCCGGCGGGGTGGAAGGGCGCTTTCCCACCTGGACGCCTTCTGAGCTCGTCGAGGTCCTCGGGCCCGGGCGGGCCGCGCTCGCCGCCGCGGCCTACGGGGTGGACGAGACGGGCAACTTCGAAGAGGGGCGAACGGTGCTGCACCGGCCGCGAGGACAGGTGCTGCGCGACCCGGAGCTGGAGGCGATCCGGGCCGATCTCACCAAGGCCAGGGATCGCCGAGAGCGGCCTGCACGCGACGACAAGGTGCTCACCGAGTGGAACGCGATGTTCTGCTCGGTTCTCGCCGAGGCTGCCTTGGCGCTCGAGCGACCGGACTGGCGCGACGCCGCCGTGGAGGCAGCGCAGTTCCTGCTCGAGCACTCGAGAGGTGCCGACGGCCGCTGGCGTCGTGCCTACGCGCAGGGGCGCTCCGAGCACCTTGCCGTCGCCGCCGACTACGCGTGGCTCGTGGACTGCTTCACCCGCCTCGGCGAGTGCACCGGCGAGGCCCGCTGGAGCGCGCAGGCCGAACAAGCCGCCGAGGGCCTGATGGCGTTGTTCTCGGCAGAGGACGGTGGGTGGTACACAACGGGTATCGATGCCGAGCCCCTCGTCGTGCGACCACGAGACACCTACGACGGGGTTGTCCCCGCCGCGGGGTCGGTGGCTGCGGTCGCGCTCGCCCGACTCGGCGCGCTGGCCGGACGAGCCGACCTCACCGAGCGGGCGGAGTCCACGGTGAAAAGCGCAGGAGAGATCCTCCGCACCTCGGCGCTCGCGCTGCCCCATCTCGTGCTGGCCGCGGAGCTGCTGGAGGAAGGTCCGCTCGAGGTGGTGGTCGTCGGCGAGCGGAACGACCTCGTGCGGGTGGCGGCGAGCCGTTATCTGCCGACAGCGGTCCTTGCCTGGGGCGAGCCGACCGGCCCACTGTTCGCCGAGCGGTCGGCTGGCCTGGCCTATGTCTGCAGGGCCGGGACGTGCCTTGTTCCCGACGCCGAGCCGGACGCCCTCGTGGCGAGCCTCGCCGCGGCGGGTGCGTGGCGATGAGCCGCGACGCCCGACTGCGCGCACCACGCCGGATCCGCACGGGAGAGCTGCCGGCGCGCGGCGCCGGAACCCAGCTCGCGTGCGCCGTGCTGAGCGCGAGCAACGAAGAGTGGGTGGGAGTCGACCTCGCCTCCGGAGCCCTGCTCCGTTCGCCGGCCGGGTCCGCGGGCGCGTTCCACGCCGCCGGCGAGCCGGTCCCCGGGCGGCTCCAGGTCGTCGAGCTGACGCTCGCGCAGATCGAGCATCCCTCCGACCCGGCGCGACCCGAGGCCGTCGAGCCCGCCGGGCCGCTCGAGCCGGTCGGCTGGCTGCGTCCCCGTCGGACGCGCAAGCTGCTGCGCCGACTCGCCGCGCCCGAGCGTCAGGGCGCGCCGCTGCTCGGCACGTGGGGGCCGTCTGCCGCCTATGCGGATCTCGACGGGACGACGCCATCTGCGGTCGTCGTCCCGCTCGGCCGCCAGGCCCTGTCCCTCGGGCGCTCCCGAAACGGCGCTCCCGAGGCCATCCTCACCTGGGGTCGAGTCACCCAGGGCCTTCCCCTCCTCGACCCGGTCGCGGCCGAGTCGGCGATGTCGGCGCGCCACGCCCTCGACGGTGCCCGCCTGGCGGCGGCTCTCGGATTTCGACCCGGCTTTGCGCTGCTCGCACTGCTCGGCGTGGAGGGCGGGCACGCCCGCAAGGTCGTGTTGGCGCTCTTCCCCGCCTGAGAGCGGGTCGGCTCAGCGGGGGAGGTTGCCCGCCAGCAGGTCCTCGGCCATCGCCCAGCCGAACACCACCAGGCAGTCGCGACGATCCCGGTCGACCGCCTCGAAGAGGCCGGCGACGTCGGACTCCGGCTCGGCCGCCTTGCGCGGCGCGTAGTCCAAGAGCCCCGGCGCCACGCCGTCGCCCGTCAGCACGAGCGCTCGGTCGTCCAGT
This sequence comes from Acidimicrobiaceae bacterium, assembly GCA_025463965.1. GTDB lineage: Bacteria > Actinomycetota > Acidimicrobiia > Acidimicrobiales > Bog-793 > JAODBN01. The sequence continues at coordinate 11,075 of JAODBN010000375.1, read as the reverse complement.
TGACCGTCGCAGCCGAACCGCTTGGCCAGCCGGCGGCCCCACGCACGCTCTTCGCCGCTCGGCTTGTGCCCGGGCCGGGGAACGACCTCGGTCAGCCCCGCGTAGGCACGAAACGCTGCCGGGTCCTCCATGCGGGTTCCCACCAGCACGTCCTCGTCGGGGAAGGCCAGCACGGCGCGCCGGTAGAGGTCACGCATGACGGCCTTCAACGCCGATTCGGCGGAGCCGGTGCGGGTGAAGGAGGCCACGCCGAGGAGCAGGCTGGGGGTCCCCCCGATCCGCTCCAGCGTCGAGAACGCGAAGCCACGCAGCTTGTCTTCCTCGCGGGCATGGGTCACGAGCACCCACTCCTCGCGCTGCTTGGACAGGAAGCCCACCTCGTAGCCGGAGACCCCATCGGTGCAGAGGTCCGCCATCTCGGCAAGCTCCGCATCGCTGAGTGCCGTGCAATCCTTCGTGGCGACGTCGATCACGTTGGTGCTGACCCCTTGCTGCTCGCTACTGCCTCGCCTCACCGCCCGGCGCGGATCTCCCACGCTGGTGGATGCCACACCGTCCGACGCCGTGAAGGCGGTGTCGACGGGCGGTGTGGACCAACAGTTTACGAGAACCAGCATCCGCCCTGCCAGGCAGCGCCCAGACAGCCCCAGATCGGCCCTTCGGGCGCCCCCGTCAGGAGACGACGAGGGCGTCGGGCCCGAGGATCTCTTTGAGCGCACCGACGAAACCGCTGCCGGCGTCCACGTTGAAGGTGGGAGGGAGCCGCAACACCTTGGCGCCGAGGACGAGGTGCACCGGGCGAGGGCCCGGGTGCTCCAAGACCAGGACCTTCAGCCGGTCGACAAGCGATTCGGTGAGGGACCGGACCGGCACGCTGACCTCGACCGGCGTCGAAGCCTGCTCGGGGACGAGGCTGAGGCGGGTGATCTCGGCGGCCACGATCTTGGGCTGGTCGTCTCGCTGGTCCACGCGGCCGCGCACCGCCACGATGGCGTCCTCCTCGAGGCGCATCCCGTACTCGGCCATCGTCTTCGGGAACACCATCACCTCGACGGCGGCCTCGAGGTCCTCGAGGACGAACTGGGCCATGAGCTGGCCCTGGCGGGTGTAGCGACGAGCCAGGCCGGTCACCACGCCGCCGACGACGCGAAAGCTCCCACCTCCGGACTCCCCGGGGGCGACGGGCGCGCTCGCCTGGTCCAGCACGTCGCGGATGGTCCCGTCGGTGTGGCGGCGCAGAGCGGGCTCCACACCGAGGAGGGGGTGGTCGCTCACGTAGAGACCGAGCATCTCCTTTTCCAGGGCCAGCCGCTCGGCCTTGTCGAACTCCACCTCGGGGATCTCCCGGCGAGCCTCAGCGAAGTTCGAGGTCACTCCCTGCTCGGCCGGCTCCTCGAGGAGCGAGAAGAGCGTCGAGATGCCGAGCTCTTCCTCGCGCCGGCGGGTGAGGACGGCGTCGATGATCTCCTCGAACACGAGGCACAAGCCTTTTCGGGCGTGGCCGAGCGAGTCGAAGCCGCCCGCCTTGACGAGGGACTCGATCGAGCGCTTGTTGAGCACCGAGGGGTCGACGCGACAGACGAAGTCATGGAAGTCGGCGAAGGGTCCACCCCGATCGCGCTCGGCAACGATTAGCGACACGAGTCCCCCGCCGACGTTGCGGATCGCCGAAAGCCCGAAGACGATGGTCCCGGCCGCACCCTGGCCGGCCGGCCCGACGGCGGCGCCTGGCGCGTCGGCGGGGAGCGAGGTGAAGTTCGAGGCCGACAGGTTGACATCGGGAACCTGGACCCGGATGCCGAGGTTGCGACACTCCGAGAGGTACACGGCCGTCTTGTCCTTGTCGTCTTTCACCGAGGACAGGAGTGCGGCGAGGTACTCGACCGGATGGTTCGCCTTCAGCCAGGCCGTCTGGTAGGCGACGTAGCCATAGCCGAAGGAGTGCGACTTGTTGAAGGCGTAGTCGGCGAACGGCTCGATGATGTCGAAGAGCTTCGTTCCGAGCTGGCTGCCGTATCCCTGGGCGTCGCAACCCTGGACGAACTTCTCGCGTTCTGCCGCAATGAGGACGCGGTTCTTCTTGCCGCACGCCTTCCTGAGGTTGTCCGCCTCCTCGAGGCTGTAGCCGGCGAAGCGCTGCGCGACCCGCATCACGGACTCCTGATAGAGCATCAGCCCGTAGGTGTCCTTGAGAATGGGCTCGAGATCGGGGTGGAGGTAGGTGAGTTCCTTGCGCCCGTTCTTCAGCTCGGGGTAGTCGCGATGCATGTTGGCGGCCATCGGGCCCGGGCGGTACAGGGCTACGAGGGCGGCCACGTCGTCAAACGAAGTGGGGGCGAGCGAACGGAGCGTCTGGCGCATGGCCGCGCCCTCCAGCTGGAACACGCCGATCGAATCGGCCCGCCGGAGCATCTCGAAGGTCTTGTCGTCGTCGAGGGGGATGCCGTCGATGTCCAGGCGCTCCCCGGTGCGCTCCTCGATGAGGTCGAGCGCCATCTCGATCACCGAGAGGTTCCGCAGGCCGAGGAAGTCCATCTTGAGCAGCCCGAGCTCTTCGACTCCGTGCATCTCGTACTGGGTCACGATCGGGGCGTCGCCCGGGTCGCCGCCGGGCTCGGGCTTTCGCTGGATCGGCAGGTACTCGGTGAGGGGCTCTTGGGTGATGACCACGGCTGCGGCGTGGATACCGTCCTGGCGGCGCAGGCCTTCGAGCCCCTTCGCCACGTCGATCACCTTCCGGGCGTCAGGCTCAGACTCGTACATCTCGCGCAGCGTCTGCGCGGCGACAAAGCCGTCCTCGTGGCCCTCGGTCCGCTCGAGGCAGGCGGCGAGCGGCGTGTCGCGGCCCATGACCAGGGGGGGCATTGCCTTTGCCACCCGGTCGCCGAGGGCGTAGGGAAAGCCGAGCACCCTGGCGGCATCTCGAACCGCAGCCCGGGCCTTGATCGTGGAGAAGGTGACGATCTGGGCAACCCGGTCCCAGCCGTATCGCTCGGTGGCGTAGCGGATCATCTCGGAGCGGTAGCGCTCGTCGAAGTCCATGTCGATGTCGGGCATCTGCTTGCGGCCTGGGTTGAGGAAGCGCTCGAACAGCAGGTCGTAGCGGATCGGGTCGAGGTCGACGATCCTCAGGCAGTAGGCCACACAGCAGCCCGCCGCCGAGCCTCGCCCAGGCCCGACTCGGATCCCCGCCGAGCGAGCGTGGTCGATCAGGTCCCAGACGACGAGGAAGTAGGCGGAGAAGCCCATCGAGGCGATCACGCCGAGCTCGTAGTCGATCCGGTCCCTCACGACCTCGGGAAGGGACCCCCCGTAGCGGGCGTAGGCGCCCTCGAGGGTGAGATGGCGCAGGTAGGCGGTGGCCGACTCGTCGTAGTTGTCCCGCCGGAACTCGTCCGGCACGGGGAACTCGGGCAGTGTCGGCTTGCCGAGCTCGATCTCCACCTGCGCCCGCTCGGCGATCCACAAGGTGTTGTCGCACGCGTCCGGCAGCTCGGAGAACAGGTGGCGCATCTCGGACGCGCTCTTCAGGTAGTGCTCCTGGCCCTCGAACTTGAACCGCTTCGGGTCGTCGATCGTGGCGCCGGTTTGCACACAGAGCAGGGCGTCGTGCGCGACGTGGTCCTCGCGCCGGCAGTAGTGGCTGTCGTTGGTTGCCACGAGCGGCGCATCGATCGCTCGGGCGATCTCCACCAGCTGCGGGTTGGTACGTCGCTGGTCGGCCAGTCCGTGGTCCTGGAGCTCGACGAACAGCCCGTCGCGCCCGAAGATGTCCTGGAGGCGGGCGGCAAGCTTCTTCGCCTGTTCGAACTCGCCGGAGAGGAGTGCCTGGAGCACGACCCCGCCGAGGCAGCCCGTTGTCGCGATCAGGCCGTCGTGGTGGCGTTCCAGCAGCTCCCAGTCCATGCGGGGCTTGTAGTAGTAGCCCTCCAGGTATGCGGAGGAGGACAGCTGGAGCAGGTTGCGGTAGCCCGCGCCCGACTCGGCGAGCAAGGTGAGGTGGTAATAGAGCTTCTCGCCGCGATCACCTTCACCGCCGGTGTCGTCCATCCGGCCGCGCCGCACCGGTCGCTCGTGGCGCGAGTTCGCCGCCATGTACGCCTCGGTGCCGAGGATCGGGGTTATCCCCGCCGCGCGGCAAGCCTTGTAGAACTCGAGGATGCCGTACATGTTGCCGTGGTCGGTGATCGCGAGGGCCGGCTGGCCGTCGGCAGCAGCCGTCGCGACGACGTCTTTGATCCGGGCCGCCCCGTCGAGCATCGAGTACTCGGTGTGCTGATGCAGGTGGACGAACGAGCGGTCCGCGCCACCTCCGGATGCCCCTGCCGCAGGCGCTGCCACCCTGCCTCCACAGCTCGTCCACATGCCCGGTCCACCGCCTGTGGATGAACTACAGCCATGTGCTTCGTCTCGGTTGAGACTAGCGCGCCGCCCTTGTATTCGGCGGGCCCCAAGTGGCCGGCGCGCTACAGATAAGCCCCACCGCGTGAGCTGCGTGGATCGGCCGCTGCCGCAGGCAGGCTGTCGCGACGCATCTCCTCGAGCTGGGCGCGGGCGGCCATCTGCTGGGCGAAAAGCGTCGCCTGGATTCCGTGGAAGAGCCCTTCCAACCAGCCCACCAACTGGGCCTGAGCGATGCGCAGCTCGGCATCGCTCGGCTCCGCGCTCTCGAACGGCAGGGCCAGTCGGTCCAGCTCTTCGGCGAGGCTCGGGGACAGTCCTTCGGCGAGCTCTCGCACGGAGCTTTCGTAGATCTCCTTCAGCCGCTGCCGGCTCGCGGAGTCGAGGGGCGCCTGGCGGACCTCCTCGAGGAGCTGCTTGATCATCGAGCCGATCCGCATGACCTTCGCGGGGTGCTCGACCGCCTCGGTGGGGGGTCCCTGTGGCTGCTGCTGGTCGCCGTCCGGCGGTGGGAGATAGCCGAGCACGGAGGGCGCGTCACCGGGGCCGGCGCCGACCACGGTGAAGGGAGGCTGCTGTGATTGCTGGTCGGTCACGCTGCTCCTTCGATAGAGGAATGGCGGGCCCGAACGCTATCGCCGGCCGGGACGAACCCGATCCCAGGCCGAGCGGAGACGGAGGCCGCGTTCTTAGGCGACCAGACGAGACGGCGATGCGTTGCCCGCGCGCGGACGCACCCCGGCGCCCACTAGGCGCCGGGGATCGCGCGCGTCAGCTATAGAGGAAGTCGCTTAGGCGCGTGCGACGCGGCGGAGATCCGCGAGCGACAACTCCGCCGTCGCGTTCCCGCCGCATTGGTCGCATTGGGCGGTATGGCGCCAGGAGCGAAGGAGCCGGGTGCCGGAGGCGTCGAGGAAGACCACGAACGCGTCCGAATCCGGATGAAGCACCAGGCGGTCGTAGTGCCGCCACTCCGTCGCCACCGAGGCCTCGATGCGAGGACCCTTGAGGACCCGGCAGAAGCGGTGCTCCGCCGTGTCGAACAACCAGGTGCTGTGGCAGGACTCGAGCACGAGAAACTGCTCGGGAGCCTCCACTGCACCGACCGAGTCGAGGAGCTCGAGAACGATTGGATCGCTCTGTCGAGCGCTCCCCCCGTTCCCTCCACCTGCGCCGGCCGCCGTGCGTTCCAAGATGCTCACGTCGTCGATCTTGCCCAGTTACCTACGACTTCATTACCTCAGGTCCATTGCAGTTCCGTGACTCTTAGACCAGCTCCTGGCCAGGCCATGTGCAGTGCCCTCCGCAGGCACCACGAGGCGCCTACGTCGTTTGAATGATGCGACGCCAAGGAATCCGTTGAGCTTTCTGCGCTGCCCGCCCCTGTTTTGCCTCAGCAATGTCGGCACCAGGGCATGTCGTCCTGCGGATACCGTAGTGAGCGCGCCAGGGCGCGCCCGAGCCCTCAGGTGGCTGGTGGCGGGCCTTGCGAGGAGAGGCTGGTGGAATTGATACACCAGCGCCTGCCCTCGGGACCAGGGCCGTCGTCGAAGACGTGACCCAGGTGGCTGCCGCACCCGCTGCAGGTGACCTCGATGCGAACCATCCCGTGGCTGCGATCCTCGGTGAGGCTCACCGAGCCGTCGCCGACGGGCCGCGTGAAGCTGGGCCAGCCCGAGCCAGAGTCGTATTGGACCCCGGAGTCGAAGAGCTCAATCCCGCACGCAGCGCAGCGGTAGGTGCCTCGCTCAGCCGGGTGGGTGAAGCGGCCCGTGAAGGCGGGGTCGGTTCCCTTTTCTCGAAGGACGCGGAACTGCTCTGGCGTGAGCCGCCGGCGCCACTCGTCCTCGCTCAGCTCTACCCTGTCCGTCTGCCCGCCGGTGCCGCCGCCCGGCGAGGCCTCGTTCGTCGCCATACCGCAGAGTACCGACGCCCCCCCGGTGTGCCGGCGAGCGTTTCGTCCTCAGCTCGGCCTCACACCAGTGGCCACGGGTAACAACGCTCGTCGCGCTCTGGAGCTGGAAGAACTGGTCGCTCGAGCAGTTCTCTTGCTCGCCGGCGCAGCGCTTCTGCCTCGCCCCCGGAGAGCAGCTCCTCGAGATCGGCCGGCAGCGAAGAGGCAATCGCCACCGCTCCGTTGAGGACGGCGTCGGGGACGGGCTCGCCGGCAAAGTCCCAGGCCACGGTGCGCAACTTGGAATCACGGTGGAAGCACAGTCCGTGGTCGATGCCCCACACCCGGCCTTCGCCGTCGACCAGCAAGTGACCACCCTTGCGGTCGGCGTTGTTGGCGAGCACGTCGAAGCCGGCAAAGCTCCGGAGCACGTCGTGGCTGGCCTCGTCCTCGAGCAAGGTGAAGTAGTGCTGAGAGAAGTCGGCGTCGATGAATCGTTGGAGCGATCCCTCCCCAAATGGTGCGTCCTCGCGGAGCACGGTCTCGGGGACGAGGGGGAGCCCCGTCGCCTCAGACAGCCGGTAGGCGGCGACTTCCCTGCGGTAGAGCCCGGTCGGGAAATCCCACAACGGCCGCTCGCCGGCGGCAGGCTTGTAGATCGCCCGGAACTCGAGGTCTCCCGCTCGCACCGTGACGAGGAAGGTGGCGTTCGAGCTCCAAGGCATACGTCCCTCGACCTCCAGCTCGCCGTCGAGCAGGAGCCGGCACCATTCGGGCCCGGTCAGGTGAGCGGGGGCCGGTGGCCGTTCGTCCTCGGGCACGCGTGCCCCCTCGGGTCGAGTGGGAAGCCGCAGAGCGGGCAGGGAGGGCGGCCGGCGGCGACCAGCTGGGCACCGGTGATCGCCAGCGAGGCCGCCTGCTCGCGCGAGAGCGACAGTCGAGCCTCGTCGCGCTCGATTTCCTCGGCGGGCACCAGCTCCTCGACGAGAAGGACCACCCGGTCGGCCACCGCGTCGAAGGCGACGGCGAGCGTGCCGACGGCGAACGCGGGCTCGTCGAAGGGCTCGAGCTGAAGCTCCTCGATCTCGGGGAGGTGGCCGGGGCGCGGCAGATCCTGGAGCAGTCGCCCGAGCGACTCGGCGAGCGCGCCAAGCTGCTGCTTCTCGAGCTTGAGCGTCAGCAGGAGGTCACCCTCTCTCGCCTGCAAGAAGAACGTCCGGCGACCGACCTCGCCGACGGTTCCGGCGATGACTCGAGTCGGCTCACCGAGCTCGTAGGTCTCGCTCATGACTGCTTCTTCCGACCGGCTGGCTCAGCCTTGGCGGCGCGCCCCGTTCGGCCACGGTGGTCACGGGTCGCGGGCGGCATGGGAACGAGGCGGGTCAGGTCGCCCGTCGAGCTCGTCGTCAGCACGGTCGGCGCCCCGGTGCCGTAGGCAATCGCGCTCACCGAGCAGGGCGAGATCGAAAGGCGCTGGACGAGATCGAGAGGCTGGCCGAGTGCCTCTCCCACCACCACCTTGATCGGATCGGCGTGGCTTACCGCCACTATCAACTCCCCGGGATGCGCCTGCACGAGCCGCTCGAGAGCGCCGACAAGGCGAGCGCGCATCTCCGAGAAGGACTCGCCACCGGGAAAGCGGAAGCCGCTCGGGTGGTGCTGCACCGTCGACCACTCGGGCAGCTTGGACAGCGCGGAGAGCTCCGCTCCGGTCCACTCGCCGAAATCGCATTCGAGCAGCCCGCGGTCAACCTTCACCCTCAAGCCGAGGCGTCGGCTGACCGCTTGGGCAGTCTCGCGAGCGCGCTCGAGGGGGGACGAGTAGAGCGCGGCGACTCCAAGTGGAGCGAGCCGCTCCGCCACCTGCTCCGCCTCAGCTTGGCCCTGCTCGGACAGATGCAAGCCGGGCGCCCGACCGGGCAGCACCTTTCCCGTCGTCGGTGTGGTGCCGTGTCTGACGAGGCACACCACGGTCGGCGCGCTCGGGCGCTGGGCTCCCCGGGGCATCGCCCCAACGTAGCGTGAGGTGCCGTGACCGCCTTCCGCCCGACCGAGCGACAATCGGCGCGGCCACCGGAGCCGGGCGAGGGCAGAGTCGAGGGCCTTTCGGCGCTCAGTGAACGGATCGCCTCGTGTCGCCGCTGTCCCCGACTGGTCTCTTGGCGAGAGGAGGTAGCGGTCAGTCCCGCGGCACTTCGAACGGGCGAGACCTACTGGGCCCGGCCGCTCCCCGGCTGGGGGGACCCTCGGGCCCGCCTCCTCGTCGTCGGGCTGGCGCCCGCCGCGCACGGTGGGAACCGGACCGGCCGGATGTTCACGGGCGACCGGTCCGGAGACTTCCTGTTCTCCGCGCTCCATCGCGCCGGCTTCGCAAACCAGCCCGAGAGCGTCGCTGCCGATGACGGGCTGCGCCTCTCGGGCGCATTCGTGACCGCCCCGGTGCGCTGCGCGCCGCCGGCCAACCGACCGCTGCCGGACGAGCGCGAGCGCTGTGCTCCGTATCTCGGCGCTGAGCTGGACCTGCTCGAGAACGTCGCCGTCGTGCTGGCACTGGGGGCGTTCGCCTTGGACTGCCTGCTGCGCCAGCCCGCACTCTTCGCTGGCGGCACGCCTCGGCCGCGGCCAGTGTTCGCCCACGGCATGGAACTCGCGCTCGAGCCACCCGCACCCGGATCGCCAGGCCGGCACCTCCTCTGCTCCTACCACCCGAGCCAGCGAAACGTCTTCACGGGCCTGCTCAGCGCCCCGATGCTGGACTCCGTGCTCGAACGCGCCCGTCAGCTCGGCGCGTGACCTGACTCGGGATGGGGCTCCGGCCGGCTACCGCTAGCTCGACTGGAGCGGGATCCGACGGGGCCCCGGGTCGGCTGAGTCGGGCCAGCGACGTCGACTGACACGCGAGAGCCGTTCGAGGAGCACCAACGCCCCTGGATCGTCCTCGATCGGACGGACCTCGACTGCGCCCGCCTCGACCATCCCCGCCAGTAGCTCACGTCCCCTCGCCGTGCGGACGATGACCAGGGTCCAGTCGGGGAAAGCGCCGATGCCGCCGGTCGACACGTCCGCGTGCTCGGCCGCGAAATCCGGGCAGAGCTTGCAGCCGTCCCGTGTCCACGCTCGGGCCTCCTTCAGGGGGACCTCGTGGTATCCCCCGTCGCGGGTGGACACCTGCATGGCTCCCTTGATATTCACCCTGACGATGTCGCCCTGGGCGATCCCATAACGCTGGTCGAGGAGCTCAGTGAAGACGTCCTCGTGAAAGGTCTTCGAACACAGCAGCCCGATGGTGAGCGTGAAGCGGCGCGCGACCTTCCCGGCGCGCCGAGCGGCCATCACCGCGGGCACCGAGGCCTGGCAGCTCATCCCGACGAGCGCGAGACGCTCCGCCCCCTCGGCGATCGCGGCACCGTAGGCGAGCGGGTTGGCTGAGTACGTGTAGCGCGAGCCGGCCGCGGCGAGGACCTCGGCGCGGGTGCGGGCCACGGTCGGCACCGCCTTGCCTGCACCGCCGTCCTCGGTTACCGAGACGAGCGCCGCGTCGACGAGGTCGGCCTCGAGCGCGTGCACGAGCATCGCCGACACGAGGCCCCCGTCCTGTCCCGCCGCGTGGAGCTCGGGGTCGACGGCCCGGGCAAACAAGACCTGCTCAGCGATCCCGTACACCTCATCTTCGGTCCGGGGCCGGCCGAACAGGAATTGGTCGATCTCGCCCTCCCACGTGCGAAAGCGTGGGCACGCGCGCGTGCACAACGTGCACCCGCGCTGACCGTAGGTACAGTCGTCCGGGCCGCCATGTTCGTCGACGTGGAAGGGCCGGTAGGTCCCGGCGGACTCGTCGTAACCGAGCACGTCATAGGGGCAGGCCACCACGCAGCCGGCGCAACCGGTGCAGAGACCGGTCGTGACGACCTCGGTGTGGAGTTCACGCCACTGCGGCTTCTCAGGAGCCACCGACGCTTAGCGCTCCAGCGCGGCGAGGACTTTCGCTGCGTGACCGTCGGCCTTCACGTGGTACCAGGCCAGCTCGATCCGACCGTCGGCACCGATGAGGAAGGTGGAGCGGATGACCCCGAGGCTGGTTCGCCCGTACAAGGTCTTCTCGCCCCAGGCCCCGTAGGCCTCCATCGTGGCGTGCTCGGGGTCCGACAGCAGGCGGACCGAGAGGTCGTATCGCTCCCGGAAGCGTTGGTGAGAGCTGGCGTCGTCGGGCGAGATCCCGAGCACCTCCACTCCGGCGCCCGAGAAGCCGTTCTCGAGCTCGCCGAACTGGACTGCCTCTTTGGTGCATCCCGGTGTGTCGTCCTTCGGATAGAAGTAGACGAGCACCCGGCGACCGGCGTAGGCACTCAGACAGACCTCCGTGCCTTGCTCATCGCGCAGGCAGAAGTCGGGCGCTGGGTCACCAGCAGCGAGCTTGACCATGGCAGCGTTGTCTCCTCCTCGACGTCCGCCAAAGGCTAATCGGCCGGTGGCGGCCGGTTCGCGTGGCCGAGATGGCAAACTCGTGAGGTGGACACTCCTCGATGACGCCTGACCCTTCCCCGACCTTTGCCGCCCTCGGCGTCGACCCCGCCCTTGTAGCCGACCTCGCCGCGGCCGGGATCGAGCACCCGTTTCCCGTCCAAGCGCTGACGATCGCCGACGCGTTGGCAGGCCGTGATGTCTGCGGCAAGGCGAAGACCGGCTCGGGAAAGACGCTCGCCTTCGGACTTCCGCTCCTCATGCGCACGACGAAGGCCAAGTCGAAGCACCCAACCTCGCTCGTTCTCGTGCCCACGCT
>JAODBN010000313.1 GCA_025463965.1 Acidimicrobiaceae bacterium | reverse complement strand
CGGCACATCGACCTCTCGACGTCATTCGCGTCCTCGCTGAAGCGCGCCGAACTGAGCAGCAATCGATTCCACCGAAGTTAACGCCGGGAGTTCGATGCGTCAAGCGTGATGGCAACGAGGCGACGACGCGACCAAAGCACGACAACGCGATCGGCCGACGGAACTCAAAGAGCATATTTCTCGAGCACGCTTTCCCGTACCTCTACGCCGAGGCCCGGTCGACTCGGCATCTCGATGTAGCCACCGGTCTGGGTGAATGGCTCCTCGACGAGCTCATGCTGCATAGGGTTGCGAACAGGCTTCAACTCCTGCAGAAGGCACCTCGAGGTGAACCCTGAGAGGGCAATCGACGCCGCTGTGTTCACGGCACTCGACCACGCATGCGAGTTGAACCAAAGGTCGCGGTCCTCGACGAGCTCGATGACCTTCAGCGCACCAGTAATCCCCTCCACCCGGCCGACATCGCACCCGATCACGTCTGCAACACCGCTGTCGATGAACTCGCGATAGCCACGGGCATCCCACTCGCGCTCCCCGGTGGCGATCAGGCACTTGGAATGCTGGCGAAGCCGTTTGAACGACTCAGTCTCGGTCGGCTCGAGAGGCTCCTCCATCCAGGTGAGGCCGTATTCCTCGAAGGCGTTCGTCCGGCGGATTGCATCGGCGACGGTCCAGCGCAGCGACTGGCCCCGGTCCATCATGAGCATCGCGGTAGGGCCGATGGCCTCCCTCAGGAGCTTCACAAAGTGGATATCCCGCTCAATCTCGTATCCGAGGCGTGCGTCGCCGAACTTGCCCATCCCAATCTTCACGCCGAGATAACCCTCCTCGTGAACGTAGCGACCGTGTCGCTCCGCCTCCTCCTCGAGTGAGGACCTCCACACGTGGGTGGAGGCTATGACCGGCAGCCGCTTGGCGTAGGCGCCGCCAAGCAGGTCGATGAGCGGGACTCCCAGCAGCTTGCCCTTCAGGTCCCATAGGGCGATGTCGATCGCCGAGAGGGCGAACGACGCCACGCCGCCGTGCCAGCCGTACCACCACGTGGCGCCCTTGATGGCCCGCCAGATGGCCACGTTCTCGAACGCGTCGCGGCCGATCACGTGACGTGACATACCCTCGATCACCGTCGCCGTCGCCTTTGTCGACTCGGCGAACTGGCTGATCGCCTCGCCCCAGCCGACCGTCCCGTCCTCGGCCTCGACCTTGCAGAACGTGAGGTAGCGGATGTTGTCGTTGTCGTTCGGCTCGGGATAGGTCACCGTGAAGGGGGTGACGGACTTGATCTTCATTGGGGCGGTCTCCTCGGTCGTCGAGTCGCATGTGGCAAGAACCAGCTTCAGCGTGGGCGGCCACCTGCGACGAGCGCAGGTCGCCCGGAGGTCATGCTCTCGTAGGCGGCCTCAATCAGCTCTACCGTCGCCGCTCCAAGCTCGCCGGGTGAGTGGTTCCGTATGTCCAGCCCGAGCGCGAGGTCGACGAGAGCGTTCGGAGGCCCGTCGCAGTTGTAAACGCCCGCGTCAGGTGGGAGGGCCGGCTCGATCTCGAACCCAGACGCGTTCCACATCCGTAAGTGGTCCCGGAAATAGTCGAGGTGGATCTGGCCATTGGAACCGAAGATGCGGACCTCTAGTTCGTGGCGCAGCGACGCCGGGGCGTGATGGGCCATCCCCGAGACCGTTCCAACGGCACCACCGGCGAATCTGACGGCGAAGGCGTCGTACAGTTCGATCCCAGCTTCGTTACCGCCGGCTCCGAACGCCGACACCGCCTCGGCCCGTACCCCTGCCAGGCCGAGGGCCACTCCGAGGGCATGCGGCAGCGCCGCTTGGGCGTAGCCGCCTCCCGAAAGCTCTCGCGAGGTCCACGTTGCGGTGTCCGCCCGGTCGTTCACGTCGCCGGTCGAGCTCAGCGACTCGCCGAGGAGCAGCTCGCGGATTCCTGAGTCCATGTGCACGCTCATACCGGTCACCTCGCCTATGCCGTGCGCATCGAGCAGCTCACGGGCCGTGACGTAGGTGGGGAGGTAGTTCCATCCGAACGAGATCACGAGGTGCTTTCCCGTGCTTCGAGCGAGCTCGACGAGATCCCACGCGTCAGAGGAGGCGATTGCCACCGGCTTTTCGAGCAGCACGTGGCAGCCGGCCTCGAGCGCAGCCCGTGCGTGCTCGTGGTGCAGGTAGGCGGGGCTCGCCACGATGCAGGCGTCGACGCCGGAAGCGAGCACCTCGCGGTAGTCCTCGGTTGCGACGGCGAAGCCGAATTCCTTCGCCACAGCCGCCACTTCGGCTGCGCCTTTACGACAGACGGCGATGAACTCGACGTCGTCGGGGCGTCGGGCGAGCACAGGAAGGTGCGACGTCGTCGCCCAAACGCCGGCGCCGATGACACCGATACGGATCTTCCTCATGTCGGTCGGCTCCTCGCCACGCTGAAAACAGTCACGGCAGCGGCGATCCCGGTGCCGGCGCCGCAGGAGGGAGGTCGGCGACGCTCACCCAACCAGGCGGCGCGGCGACCAGACGGTGCAGCGAGTTAGCTACCAGCGCTACGGACGCGAGCTGGGGGTTCAACCCGGGTCTGATCTCCATGTGGACCGGCGTGCTGCCGTGAACCGTCAGGCTGTCGAGCGGGGCGAGCGAGAGGTCGGAAGGATCGAGGTGACCCGTGAACAACGCGGTGAACCAAGGGTTATCTCCGACGATCGCCGTGTAGTGCTGGCGGAATCCAGCGGTCAGCCCCGGCGCGGTCGTGCCGTTCGGCCGTTCGTAGGACCGCTTGCCGACAACCGGCTCGATCTGGCGGTCGATGCGCTCGATGGCGACACCGAGGCCTCTGGCCACGGTGCGCATCGACTGCGGGAAGCCGATATGGCCGGTGATAGCGCCGGTGTTCACCCGTTGGTCGAACTCGTCGAGGTCGAAGCCAATCCCGAGGCGATGAAGGATCGCCTCGCTAAAACCGGACAGGTTGACGACCCGCTCGACCTCGATCGACGACACGTCGCAGCACGCGCCAGTCGCCGTGAGAACGAGTGCGTCGAACGCGAATCCCGGGTTAACTCCCCCGCCAAGAACCGACACGTTGCGGCTGCGAGCGAGGGCGTCGATCTCTGCAGCGATTTCTGGGTGGGCGAACCAGGGATAGGCCGCCTCCTCGGCAGTGGTGAGGACGTTCGAGCCATTCTCGACGGCGAGCCGGATGTCGGCGGCGATCTCCTCGAGGAACGAGGTTGAGGCGATGATGACAGCGTCGGCACCCGAAGTCAGGGCGGCCTCCCGGCCGTCGCGCCCGAACACCCCCAGCACCTCGAACCCGCTCCGACGAGCGAGTAGCTCCGCTACCGAATGGGAGACGGTGCCCGCTCCGTACAGCGCAACCCTCACCTGCCGGCCCCGGTGGTGCGAACCGCTTGTGAAGAAACGATTCCGATCCTGCCGTGCCTCAACGCGCCGATCATGGTGATCTGGGCCTGTCAGGCCGGGACGTCTGCGTCGGCCCAGCACAGCAAGCGGCGAGTGTTCTCCCGGCCGAGCTGATCGATGAGCCCCGGGGCTGCGCCGCATGCGTCGAACACCGGGGCCACGTTGGTGAGGAGGTGGTCGTATCCGAAGCCACCCCAGTCCGGCAGCTGCATCTTCATGCAGACGTCGTGGCTGACGAAGAGCTGCCCAGCGTGGCCGAGCTCTGCCAACTTGACGATGGCTTGCACTCTCTGGGTATCGGTGGGGGCATGGAGGAAGTTTCCCGCGTTCCAGATAGGGAAGCCGAATAGGTCAAACTCCACGCCGAGGCCGAGCCGCAGCGCACGCTCGTGGTCACCGAGGTCCTCCAGGTCGTAGTCCATGTGGGAGATCACCGTCCGGCCTAGGTCGCGCCCGCACGCCTCGAGGTAGTCGAGCAAGGGCGGCACCGGCCGCCTCCCGGTGACGTGGATCCAGATCGGGGCGCCGGTGGCCGCTTGGGCGCGCAGAGCTGCGCCGAGCACGAGCCACTCGTCGGGATGCGGCGGCGCGGAGATGCCGATCTCGCCGATTACCCCGCAACGTGAGACGCCATCGACGGTATCGGTGAGCTCGGCGATGAATTCCTCGGCCAGGCTTTCCTCGCTCCGACCGGCGACCAGTCCTTTGTGGCCACGCTCGACGTAATAGCCGGTTGCGGCGATGACGTTCACTCCCGTCGAAGCGGCAATGGAACGAAACCGGGCGAGATCTCGGCCCATGCCGATCGGCGTGAGCTCGACGAGCGTGCCCCCGCCGGCGTCCCGGTACCGGCTGAGGGCCCCCGACGTCGCGGCGTCGTCATCCAAGACGATGTTCTCGGCGATCGATCGCGGTGCCAGTCGCGCCTGGGCAAGAGTCGAGAGGGTGAGACCCACGTTGGGGCCGAGGGGGGTGTCGGTGATGAGATGGGCCCGGTTGTCGACACTCAGGTGCTCGTGCGGGAGCACGAAGCCGAGATGGGCACCGTCGATGGCCCCGAGCACCGTGATCGCCTGGCGGCCGGT
>JAODBN010000255.1 GCA_025463965.1 Acidimicrobiaceae bacterium | reverse complement strand
CATGGGTCCCACCGGGCGCTCAGAAGCTTGCCCGTGATGCCTTCGGAGTCGTCCGAGAGGAGGAACGCGGTCAGCTCGGCAACGAGCTGCGGCGGGTCGCCTCCCCCTTGTTCCACGGCGCGGCGGGTCTTGTCGTAGTAGTCCACTCCGACGCGCTCGGGACCCGCTTGGAGGGTCTCGTTGTGCATCGGGGTGACCACGAAGCCCGGTGCCACGCTGTTCAGTCGCACGCCGCTTCCGGCGAGGTCGGCCGCCAGGTTCTCGGTCAGGCGGACCACCGCGGCCTTTGACGCCGCGTAGGCGTCAAAGCGCGGGAGCGGTGCCGTCGCCCCACCGCCCGAGAAGGTGACGACCGAGCCGTTCGATGCCTGCAGGGATTCGAGACAGCTGAGCACCGCCAAGAGGGTGCCGACCACGTTGGTGTCGAGCGTGCGGCGGAACTCGGCGACGGGCCACGTCCCAAGAGGCCCGATCGGGTGAAGCAGCGCGGCGGCGGTCACAACGCCGTGAACGGCGCCGGCCGGGGCGAGACGCCCGGCGGCATCCTGCCAAGCCGTCTCGTCGGCGACGTCGAGCGCGATGGCTTGATGGCCCGTTCCGGGCAGCTCGCTGGCGAGCGCGTCGATCGCCTGGTGGTTGCGGGCGACGAGAACGAGCTCGGCGCCCAGCCCGGCGAGGTGGCGGGCGACGACCGCCCCGATGCCCCTGCTGGCCCCGGTGAGGAGCACGCGACGGCCGGCGAGATCGGGCGCGCCGCCGGTAGCCGTCATCGAGCAGGCGATGGCGTGGACGAACGGCCCTGGGCGGCTTCAACGATCGACCAGGCATAGCGCGCCGAGGCGAGATCCCCGAGCAGCGCTCTTGCGTCCCCGGTACCGATGGCGTCGGTGAAGTGCGCCCACTCCCGTTCCCAGGAGCGGTCCTGGTCCGGGTAGCGCACCTCTTCCACGTCCGGTGGGCCGAGCTCTGGCCGCATGCGATAGATCCGAAGTACCTGGGGACCGTAGGAGCGCACCAGCCCGTCGACCGCCAGCTTGGCGTCTCGGCACGCGATCTCGAGCGAGAAGGTGTTCTTCCACTCGGTCCAGCTGACGTGCAAGAGGGAAAAGGGAGCCGTCGAGCCGACCCCGCCGGGCTCGCCGAGGACGAGCACGGCGTTGTCGTCGACCGGCGCGTCCCAGAACTGGGTGCGAAGCAGCGATGACTGGAGTGGCAGCGCTCCGTGCAGCCAGTAGCTGAGATCGAGCAGGTGCATCCCCTGGTCGACGATCTCGCCGCCGCCCGACAGGGCTGGGTCGGCGCGCCACTCCTTGTCGTAGCCGATCCGGCCGCCGTGCCCGTATCGGCCGCGCAGGTAGAGGATCGGGCCGTGGACGCCCGAACGGGCCTCGGTGATCGCCCGGGCGATACCGGGGTGGAAGCGGTGGTTGAAGCCCACCTTCACGAGGCGCCCGCCCTTTTCGGCCGCTGCCGAGATGCGCTCGGTGTCCGCGACGGCGATCCCTGCGGGTTTTTCGACCAGCACGTGAGCTCCACGCTCGAGCGCCGCACAGGCGAGCTCGGGGAGGTCGCGATGGAGCGTCGCCACGACGACGATGTCGGGCTCGAGACTGAGCAGCTCCTCGACTGTCGAACAGGCTTTCCCCCCGTGGCTCGCCGCGAGGCGTGCAGCGGCGGCGGGGTCGAGGTCGAAGGTGGCGACGAGCTCGTCTTTCCCGAGCGCCTCGGCACGCTTGGTGCCGATGAGACCGCACCCGATTATGCCGACCCGCAGCGCGCGGCCAGCGCTCATGCGTACTCGGAGGCGAAGGCTCCGCCGTACTCGAAGTCGAAGACGAGCTCCTGGGCATTCGCGTCCCGCATGGCCTGGCGGGTCTGCTCGGGGTGAAGCGAGTAGACGAGGAGAAAACCGCCCCCCCCGGCGCCCACGAGCTTCCCGCCGATCGCACCGGCCTCACGGGCCGCCGCGTACAACGAGTCGATCCGCTGGTTCGCCATTCCCGGAGAGCGACGACGCTTGTGCTCCCAATGCTCATGCATGAGCTCGGCATAGGCGGTGAGATCGCCCTTCTCAAGCAACTCACGACTCGTGAAGCCGAGCTCTTTGGTGCGATGGAGGTTCTCGATCATCGTTCGGTCCCCGGCCTTCGAGCGTCGATCCTGGTCCGACAGAATTGAAGAGGCCGAGCGCGCGTCGCCCGTGTAGAAGAGGAGCAGGCGGTCTCGCAGATGGCCGAGCGTCTCGGGGCGAAGCTCGAGCGGCACGACGTCCACGGTGCCGTCGGGGCGGAACGTGTAGGCGCAAATCCCACCGTGGGCCGCCACGTACTGGTCCTGCTTGCCGACCGGCTCGCGAAGCACCTCGATCTCTATCTCACAGGCCGCCTCGGCGAGGCCGCCTGGGGTGCTCGCCTGGCGTCGCGCCTGAGAGAGCGCCTTCAGCAGGCACACGGTGTAGGCCCCCGACGAGCCCATCCCCGTCCCCGCCGGGACGTCGGCCACCGAGGCGATCTCTACGGGATCGCCTCGCCAGTGCCGGGCGAGGGTCTCGCGCAAGATGGGGTGCTTGATCTCGGAGATCTCGTCGACCTCTTCGATCTCGGAGTACTTCATGCGGTAACGGCGCTGGAAGACCGTGTGCACGAACATGTAGACGTACTTGTCGATCGCCCCGGCGATCAGGAACCCACCGTGCTCTTCGTAGTAAGAGGGCAGGTCGGTGCCACCGCCGCCGAGCGAGATGCGAAGCGGCGCCCTGCTGTAGATGACGCTCATCGCTGACCTTCCTCGCTCGTCGACCAGATGTCCTCGTGGTCGTCGAGCCAATCGACAGTGCGGACGATCGCCTCTTTGATGGAGAGCTCGGGTGCCCAGCCAAGTGAGCGGATCTTCGTCGTGTCGAGGCGGATGAGCGGGCTGTCACCGGTCCATCCCCGGGCGCCGCCGGTGTGCTCGACGTTCGGAGAGCACCCCATTTGAGTGGTGATGAGCGCCAGCGAATCGTCCACGACGACGGTCTCCTCGGTGCCGAGGTTGTAGAGGTGGGCGCCACCGCGCCCTTCGTGGTGGCGCGCCGCGCTGAGCATCGCGGTGACGCAGTCCTGCACGTAGAGGTAGGACTTCTCCTGGTGGCCGTCGCCGAGCACGGTGATACGGCTCGGGTCGGAGCGCAGCGCCCGGTAGAAGTCGATCACGTGGCCGTGGGTGTAGCGCTCCCCGAGGATCGAGACGAAGCGGCAGATCAGCCCGGTTATCTCATAGCCCACGGCGTAGGCCTCGATCAGGCCCTCGCAAGCGAGCTTGGACGCGCCATAGAGCGACGTCTGGACCGGAAAGGGGGCGTTCTCGGGAGTCGGGAAGACCTCGGGCTCGCCGTAGACCGATCCCGTCGAGGAGAACAAGATGTTCGCGACGCCGCAGTGCCGCATCGCCTCGAGCACTTTGGAGGTCGCGATCGTGTTCTGCTCGAGGTCGAGCTGCGGGTGCTCGAGGCCGTGGCGGACGTCCGCGTTGGCCTGCAGGTGAAAGACCCAGTCACAGCCCGTGAACGCGTCCTCGAGGATGGCGCTCTGCTGGACGTCCCCCTCGACGAGGCGGAAGGAGGGCCGCTCGAGCGCGTCGGCGAGAAAAGCACGTCGTCCCGTGCGGAAGTCGTCGACTACGACGACCTCGACGCCGTCCGCGAGCAGCCGGTCGGCGAGGTTGCTGCCGATAAAGCCGCCGCCACCGGTAATGCACGCTCGTCTCATGGCCGCCTCCTTGGGGTTCTCGTCCTCTGGGGGGCGCGCCAGTCACACTGCTGGGTCACCAACGGGCCGCTCAGAGCTTGAAGCCGGCGGCCTCGGCGTCGCGGAAGAACATCTGGACGGTCTCGAGCGAGAACTGGGCCAGGTCCTTTCCGAGCCCGTCGAGCTTCTTCAGGAGGTCGTGGGTCATGGTGATGATGTGACAGCCGACACTGTCGGCCTGCACGAGGTTGAGCACTTCTCGGGGCGACGCCCAGATGCACTCCGCGAGTGGAGCGGCCTTCATGATCTCGACCGCCTCGCGCATGAGGGGAAGCGGGTCGACCCCGGCGTCAGCGACGCGGCCGGCGAAGACCGACAGGTTCGACGGCGCACCGTCCCTGACAGCGTCCGTGACGGCTTCGACCTGGGCGAGCGTGAACATGGCGGTCACGTTGACCTTGACCCCCCCGCCGGAAAGGCGTCGCACGAGCTCGGTCAGCGGTTGACCCTTCGTGTTGGTCACCGGAATCTTCACATACACGTTGTCACCCCACTCCGCGATCTGGCGCGCCTGGCGCTCGATGTCGTCCTCGTCGTCGGCGAAGACTTCGAAGGAGATCGGGTGGGTGTGGACCTGCTCGAGCACCGAGCGGGCGAAGCCCTCGTAGTCCGTCACGCCGGCTTTGCGCATCAGGGTCGGGTTGGTGGTGAAACCGGAAATCCGGGTCTCGCCGAGGACCTGGAGGAGCCATTCGAGGTCCGCGCCGTCGGCGTAGATCTTGGTTCGCACGGGGGCGAGCATGGGCCGGATGGTAACAGCCGTCTC
>JAODBN010000251.1 GCA_025463965.1 Acidimicrobiaceae bacterium | reverse complement strand
GAGCTGGCAAAAGAGCTCGCCATCACCTCGGAACGGCTGAAAGAAGCGCGCCGCCAGACAGAGGCCACGGAGCGGACGCGGCGGGAGCTCATCGGGTGGATCTCCCACGACCTGCGCACCCCCCTGGCAGGCATCCGAGCGCTCGCCGAGGCGCTCGAGGACGGCGTCGTGGACGACCCCGAGACGGTCGCCCGCTACCACCGGTCCATCCACCTCGAGACCGAGCGGCTCGGTGGGCTCGTCGACGGCCTCTTCGAGCTGTCTCGGATCCAGGCGGGGACGCTTCACCTGGAACCAGAGCCGGTACCGCTCGACGAGCTGGTGCGCGAGGTCGCAGACGCAAGTCGTCCAGCGGCCGGACTCATCGAGCTGACCGTCTTCGCGTCCCCGGCCGCGCCCGTGGTCGAGCTGTCGGCTCAGGAGATCGTCCGGGTGCTCCGCAACTTGGTGGACAACGCGCTACGCCACACTCCGGCCGGAGGCCAGGTGATCATGGCCGTCGGAGGCTCGGCCCAAGAGGCGTGGGTCTCGGTCTCCGACGGTTGTGGTGGCATCCCCGTCGCCGACCTCGAGCGAGTCTTCGAACCCGGCTGGCGCGGTGACTCGGCGCGCACCCCCGGTGCCGCACGAGGCGGCATCGGCCTTGCCGTCGCCCGGGGGCTGGTCGAGGCACACGGCGGACGGATTGAAGTCGCCAACGTGGGAGCTGGCTGCCGCTTCGTCGTGCGGCTGCCGTGGTCGGGTGCAACGGCGGCGCCACAGCCCACCAGCGGGCGGCTGGGAGCCGTAGAGAGCGTTCCGGTGCCGCCCGGTGGTGAGGTGAGCTCGCCGGCGCGCTGAGCCGAGCTCAGGCCGAGACGCCCGCGCCGACCTCGGTCCGGTCCCGGCCCGAGGTCGAACCCGAGCCGATGGCGTTCAGGTGGCGTAGCACTTGGAGGTACGAGCCGACGAGGCTGTCCTCGCAGTAGGGCAGGCCCTGCTCTGCGCAGTACTGGCGGACGATCGGCTTGGCTCGCGCCAGGTTCGGCCGGGCCATGCACGGGAACAGGTGGTGCTCGATCTGGTAGTTGAGGCCGCCGAGCACGAAGTTGACGAAGCGCCCGCCACGGATGTTGCGCGAGGTGATGATCTGACGCGAGGCGAAGCAGAGGTCGCTGTCTTCGGGGATCATCGGCATTCCCTTGTGGTTCGGGGCGAATGTGCACCCGAGGTAGAGACCGAAGACGCCCTGTTGCACGACGAGGAACGCGATCGCCCGCAGCGGCGAGAGCACCGAGAACGCGACCGCCAAGAAGGCAGCGGCGTGCATCGCGATCAGGCCGGCCTCGATCAGCGCGGAGCGGTCGCGCCGCCGGTACAGGTTCTGCACGCTCGAGTAGTGCAGGCCGATGCCTTGCAGCAGCAGGATCGGAAAGAAGAAGAACGCCTGTCGGCGCGCCAGGCTCCGTGCAGCGCCGTGGCGGGAATCGGCGACTTCGGCGCTGAAGGCGATGATGCCGGCACCAACGTCGGGATCCTGGTCGAGCTCGTTGGGGTGTGCATGATGGGCGTTGTGCTTGGGGACCCACCAGCCGAAGGCCATCCCTGCCAAAAGGTTGGCGACGACGAGGCCGAAGCGGCGGTTGGCGTCACGCGAGTTGAAGATCTGCTGGTGTCCCGCGTCGTGGCCGAGCATCACCGTCTGGGTGAACGCCACGCCGAGGTACACGGCGATCCCGAGTGTCGCCCAGCTGTTGCCGACGAGGAAGAAGCCGACCCAACCGGCGACGAGCGCCAGACCCGTGAGGACGCACTTGGCGCGGTAGTAGGCGGTTCGCGGCTTGAGGAGACCAGCCGTACGCACCTTCTCGCTGAGCCTGCGGTAGTCGCTGGGGGCGCGCGCTTCTGTAGCGATTTGGGGAGGTGCCAAGGTCATGCGACGCATTCCTGGTGGCTCGTAGGGATACGCCACCAGTAATCCGAGCGACGCCGAGAGCCGATGCCCTCGTTGGATCGCATGGTAGTGCCAAGCGACCCCGCAGTGGCGGCGCGTCCGTGGCAGCCGCTGCCATCAAGCTGGGACTTCGCTGGGATCACGGTGTTAACTTGATCCGCCGTCTAAGAACGGAGGGCCTTGATCAGCACACCCACGGACGAGCTCGCGCCGGCAGTCAACCGCGTACGTCAAGGAGCTGTCGAGGCGCACAGAGGCCCGATGGCACACCGGCTGTCGCTCGTGGTGCTGTTCGTGGGACTCGTGCTCGTGGCCATCGCGGTGTTCGCGTCGCGCATCGCGTACGAGCACAACGAGAGCCGGCTCCTCTCTTTGCAGGTGCGTCTCACCGGCTCGGCGCTCAGTGCGGACTCTCTCTACGTCGAGGACCACCTCGGTGGGGCGGCTCAGCTCGCGGCGGCGTCGAACGGGCGGGCCACGGGATTTGCCGACTCCCTCAGCGACTCGGTCTCGACGAGCGGTCCTTTCGCCTGTGCCTCGCTGTGGCGGATGGGGAGCGGGACCGACCGCGAGATCACCGCGATCGGCTCAGCGCCCCTGCTCGGCCCGTCCTCGCCGGCACTTCGTTCGTTTCTCCACCAAGCAGCGCAAGCGCAGAGCTTCGTCGTCCAGGAGCTGAGCGGGCATGGCGAGTCCCGCCTCGGCTTCGCGATGTCGGCTCCCGGCCCCGGGGGCCCCTACGTCGCCTACGCCGAGGAGATCCTGCCGGCCAACCACCGGACCGCGGAGTCCGCGAGCTCGCCGATCGGCGAGGTGAACCTCGCCATTTACCTCGGTCGCTCCGAGCGCGCCTCGCGGCTGCTCGAGACCGACTCCACCCTCGGAGCGCCCCTGAGGGGCACCACCGCCACCACCACCGTGCCGTACGGGAACACCGTGCTCACGCTGGTCATGTCTCCTCGGGGCTCGCTGTCGGGCGGGGTGTCGCGCTACTCGTCGTGGGTCATCGGATTCCTCGGCTCCGCCCTCGTCTTGCTCGTGGCGCTCATGACCCAGCGCCTCGTTCGTCGCCGCGAGCGGGCAGAGCGACTCACCCTCGAGATCGCCGATCTCTACGCCGAGCAGCGATCGATCGCCGAGACGCTGCAGCTGGCGCTGCTTCCACGCGACATGCCGGGCATCTCGGGCATGGAGTTCGCCGTGCGCTACCTCCCCGGGGCGAGGGGAGTGGACATCGGTGGTGACTGGTACGACGTAGTACCCCTCGATGAAGAGCGCTTCGTTTTTGTGATCGGCGACGTTTCGGGCCGCGGCGTGCGGGCGGCCTCGATCATGGCCTCCCTCCACTACGCCATCCGGGGCTTTGTGGTCGAGGGCCACGACCCGGTGGAGATCCTCGAGACCTTGAGCCGGATGCTGAGCGTCACCCGCGACGACCATTTCGCCACCGTGCTCGTCGGCCTGGTCGAGGTGGCGAGCCACCAGGTCACCCTGGCGAACGCCGGCCACCTCCCGCCCCTGCTGGTGAGCGAGGGCGAGGCAAGCTTCGTCCCGACCGAAATCGGGCCCCCGATCGGCTACTCGAGCCGCTCGACGTACGCGCCGGTGACCTTCAAGGTGCCCCCTGCTGGGACCCTCGTCGTTTACACCGACGGGCTCGTGGAACGCCGCGGCGAAAGCCTGGACCAGGGCCTCGAGCGCCTGCGCGCATTCGCCACCGGTCCCGAGGACGGCCTCGAGGATCTCGTCAGCACCCTTCTCGGTGGGCTTTCCCCCGACGGCTCCGACGACGACACCGCGATCCTGGGGCTGCGATGGCTGGACTAGGGGAGGGCCGCCGCGGTGCCCCCGGCGAGTGCTCGACCGGCGAGGGCCGACAGGCGGTTTGCCAGTACCGGCCGAGCGCTCGGTCGAAGGCGATCGCCGCTCGTGCGTGCTTTGCTGGCGAGCTCGGCCCGTCGAGGACGGAGCCGGTTCCGTCGAGTGCCGCGCGGGGTCACCAAGCGGATCGGCGCGCACGAGGCAGGAACCTTCGCCACTCGTCCGCTATGTCATCGAGCTCAGCGGCCTCGAGCTCAGCGGCCTCGACGACGTGCTGCGGATGAGCTCATGAAGGCCGAACGGCTCTTCCCGCCCGTCCCCGCCTCGGTGCCGACCGCCCGCCGCTTCGTGCTCGGCGAGCTCAGAGGGCTCGAGCCAGGCGTGCGCGACATAGCCGCGCTCCTCGTCTCAGAGCTCGTCACCAACAGCGTCCTCTATGCCGGCTCGGAGGTTCGCGTCCGGGTGAAGTGCAGCCGCCGGGAACTGCGGGTTGAGGTCGAGGACACCAGCGACGCCGCGCCCGAGCTCCGCTCGTCCGGCGAGCTCGAGGTTCACGGCCGAGGGCTTCGGATCGTCCAGGAGCTCTCGAGAAGTTGGGGCGTTGTCCAGTCGCGGGGCCGCCCGGGAAAGACGGTCTGGTTCGCGCTCGACTGCCAGCCGGGCGCTTCGTCGCTGGCGCCGACAGGCCTTCCGCGAGCGTAGTTAGGGTGCTCAACGTGCCCGGTGTACGCCGGAGCCCATGAGCTGAGAGGGGCGTGATCGTGGCGACAGGCAGACTGATTTTGCGGTTGACGGTGGGCGGCCTGATGACGGGACACGGGCTGCAGAAGCTGACAGGCAGCTTCGGCGGGCCAGGGCTCGAGGGGACCGAGCAGATGACCTCATCGCTCGGCCTTCACCCGGCCAAGCACCAGGCATTGGCGGTGGCGCTCAGCGAGACGATCGGTGGAGCGCTCACTGCGCTCGGGCTGTTCTTCCCGCTCGGGCCGGCGATGATCACCGGCACCCAAGCGGTGGCGATCAAAAAGGTGCACCTGAAGAACGGGCCGTGGGTGACCGAGGGCGGATTCGAGTACAACGCCACGCTGATCGCCGCGGCGTTCGAGATGGCGTCGGCCGGCCCAGGGCCGATGTCGCTCGACGGCCTGTTCGGAAAGCAACGCTCCGGGCTGCGCTGGGCGATCTTCCAGCTCCTGCTCGGCCTCGGCGGAGCGGCCGCGACGCTCGCGATCGCCGACCGGATGGCGCCGCAGCCCGAGCCGAGCGCCGGACCGTCGCACAACGGCACGGCTCCGGACGGGGCGCCCGAGCGGGCGGCAGGCGAGCAGGCCGGCGTGGAGGGCTCAGGGTCCTAGCCCGCGCCTAGGCCCGCCGGCGCGAGCGAGGCAAAGCTGCCTCCGCGAGCGCCGATGGATGAGCGCGCCCGGGGCCCGAGGCGGGTCAGCCGGGAGTGCGCGCTCCGAATCGCAGGCCGTCCAAGAGCAGGCCAACGATCGATCGCGACTGGTCGACGGAGCGACCCTGGTCGGCCGCCATACAGATACCGCCCATGGCGCGCACGAGATCGGCGGCGTCGACGTCCCCTCGCACGACGCCCGTCTTCGCGCCCGCATCGAGAAGTCGGCCTGCCGCCTCGATGAGCTGCTTGCGAGAGTCGTCGAACAGCGACGCGTCCACGTCGAGCATGCCCTTGAGCGCCGCGACCAGCCCGCGCTTTGTCGCCACATAGGCGACGAAGCGCTGCATCCACTCCGCGAGGGCCTCCTCGGGTGGCAGCTGCGCCAACAGCGTGTCGGCCGAGTCGCGAAGCACCTCGACCTCGTTGCGATACACGGCCTCGATGAGCGCTTCGCGGGTCGGGAAATGCCGGTAGAGGGTCCCGATGCCGACGCCCGCCTGGCGGGCAATCTCCTCGAGGGCGACGTCGGTGCCCTCCGCGGCGAACACCTTGGTCGCCGTGCTGATCAGTCGGGCCCGATTCCTTTGCGCGTCGGCCCGCAATTGGCGTCCGGCCTCAGCTCCTGCCGTCCCCTCTGCCATGGCGACCTCCTAGCCCCCGTGTTGCAAAACGGAGTCTACCTCCGTATAGTTGCGGAGGATCACTCCGGTTCCGTCAGATTATCTCAGGAGCAGCGTTCCGTGTCACTACCCCTTCAAGGCGTCCAATCCGCACCCCCGGCTCGCCAGGCCTGGCGTCACCGCCCGGGCTTCTCGCTCGCCATCATCCTCACTGTGCAGCTCATGGTCGTGCTCGACGCCACGGTCGTGAACATCGCGCTTCCCCACATCCGGACCGACCTGCACTTTTCGGCTCCCAGCCTGTCGTGGGTGATCAACGCTTACGCCCTCAGCTTCGGCGGCCTGCTGCTGCTGGGAGCCAGAAGCGGCGACCTGCTCGGGCGCCGGCGCACCTTCCTCATGGGCATCGTCTTGTTCACCGCGGCGTCCTTCGCCGGCGGGCTCGCCACTTCGAGTGCCTGGCTGCTCGCCGCTCGCGCCGGCCAAGGCGTCGGCGCGGCGCTCGCCGCACCCTCGGCGCTGGCGTTGCTGATGGTCACCTTCCCCGAGGCGAAGGCCCGCACCCGGGCGATCGGCTGGTACACGGCGGTTTCCATCGGCGGGAGCGCGGTCGGCCTGATCGCCGGTGGCGTGCTCGTCCAGTGGCTGTCGTGGCGCTACACGCTGTTCGTGAACGTGCCGATCGGTGCGGCCGTCCTGTGGTTCGCCCGCACGGCGCTGCCCGAGACCTCTCGCCGCTCGGGACGCTTCGACGTCACCGGGGCGTTCACCTCCACGCTCGGCATGTCGGCGATCGTCTACGGATTCGTCCGCGCGGCCTCCGACGGCTGGGGCAACCGCGGCGCCATCGGCTCCTTCACTGTCGGGGTCC
>JAODBN010000232.1 GCA_025463965.1 Acidimicrobiaceae bacterium | reverse complement strand
GTCCAGCACAAGGTCGGGCCGCAGCTCCGACGGGCGGCTGAAGCGGTCGTACATGAAGATGACGACCGGCTCCCGTGCGGGCGTCGGCGTCGTCGGCACCACGTTGGGAACCATCACGAGGTAGCAGGAGTCCTGCACAAGGACGCCCGTGTACCGGTGATCGGGGTGGTAGTCGTTCGTACGGTGGGTGACGATGACGTCTGGGGCGAACTCACGGATCGCCCGGGTGACCTTGTGCCTGTTCTCCAAGGTGGGCATCAGGTTCCCGTCCGGGTTGTCCAAGATCACCGAGTCTGCCCCGACCACGGCGGCGGCGGCCGAGGCCTCCTGCGCCCGGCGCTGGGCGAGGGCGGCACCGGCCATGTTCTGGTGACCCGCACTTCCATCGGTCATGGCGAGAAGGCGGCACACTCCGCCGCGGGCCGTCCAGAGGGCGGCGAGACCGCCGGCCTTGGCCTCGCAGTCGTCTGGATGGGCGCCGATACAAAGGAGGCGAGGAGGCCCGCTAGCGGTATCACCGGTCGCCCGGGAAGCCACGGTCACCGCGCTCAAACGTCCTGCTGTCTGCGTCATGTCATCGTCTCCAGAAGGTGGTGGGTGGTGGTGGTGTGAAGCGGCGCATCACTCGCCGGGGCCGGAACCCCAGCCGTCGGTCCCGTTGACCAGGACGTAGTGGCGGAACTGCTTCGGGCCGGAGAAGTACTGCGACTCCTCCGGGTTGCTCACGCCCCGGTTGTTCCAGTCGGCGCCCACATGAGCGGCGATGCTGGCCTCGTCCGCCCAGTGCGTGGCGATGTAGATCTTCCGCTCAGAAGGATCGAGCGGACGGTACAAGGCTCCGCCGAGGGAGCCGTCCTTTCCGACGATCCTCGATGCCGACGTAGAGTCGGGAGACCAGGCGTTGTCCTGCAGCCAGCGGGCCAGGCCGTCGAGACCGCCGGGGACGACGTCGCTCGAAAAGACGCGGGTGATCATGAGGCTGCTCCTTCGCTTAAGTCGAACAGGGCGGGCACGGCGACGACCTCACGACGAGCCACGGATTCCTTTGCCGCCACGGCGATCGCCGTCGCGATCGCGCCGTCACGGCCGGTAACTGCTGGAGCTCGACGCTCCTGCAGGGCCATGAGGAACTCGTCGATCATCGCCTGGTTGATGGAGGCACCGTGCGCCAGCCAGGAGACTGCTGGCTCGCCGCCGTACTGGGCCAGCCGCGGCTGGGTCAGGTCGACGTCGACGGTGCCGGCGTCGCCGACGGCAGAGAAGGCCGCTTCTCCCCATGTCGGGTAGGTGACCGGCCGGCTCCAACTGCAGTCGATGGATGCGAAGACGCCGTTGGCGAAGGTCATCGTCATGAGACCGCAGGTCTCCACGGCGGCCTCGTCGGCGTAAAGGATGCGGTTGGCCACGGCGTAGACCGCTTCCGGCGGGGAGGAGACTGCCCAGCAGAAGATGTCGGCGAGATGCACGACGTGGTCCATGATGGCGCCCCCGCCAGCCAGCGCCGGATCGAGGAACCACGCACCTTGCTGGAGCGGAATGATTCCCTGGTTGTTGCCGGTGAGTGCCCGGAGTGTGCCCAGGCCACCCGTGGCGATGATGTCTCGGACTCGCTTGACCGCAGGATGAAATCGCATCGGGAAAGCGGTCATGAGCGTCACGCCGGCGCGGGAGCAGACCTCCACGATCTCTTGGCTGTCAGCGAGTCTCACGCCGAGCGGCTTCTCGCAGAGGATCCCAACGCCGGCAGCAGCGGCCTCGCGCACCAGCTCCACGTGGTAGACGGTCTCAGAGCAGACGACGACGCCGTCGAGCCGCTCGGCCAGGAGGCGCTCGGCCTCGGGGACGAAGGCGACGCTGTGCTCGCCAGCCCACCGCAGCCCGCGCTCGGCGTCTCGGTCGTGGATGCCCACGATGTCGGCTCCAGCGACCCGGAGATTCGTCAGGTAGTTGATGGCATGAGGGTGGGCGATGCCGAGCAGTCCGATCCTCATGGCCGCCGCACCGCGGAAGCTGCCAGGCGTATTGGGCCTGGCTGGGCGGCGGACTGGCGCGCCGCGAGCCCGAGGCGGAAGGAGTCCAGCCATTGCCACGGCGAGCCGGCGTCGTGCGAACCTCCCGCCCAGTTGGCCAAGCTTCCGAGGGCGGCGACCTCGAGCGTGCCGTGGGCCGAGATCGCGAGCGGCCCGGCGCGGCGGGATTGCCAGCGCACGAGTTCGTCGCCGTCCGAGCAAAAGGTTAGGAGTCCTTTGCTGCCTGCGATCTCGAGCTCGGTGCGGAGCTGTGGAGACGAATCGGCCCAGGAAGCCTCAACATGACTGATGGCACCACCGCCGTGCTCGAGGACGGCTAAAGCGAAGGCCGGACCCTCATTAGTGGCGACTGTCTGCACGGACGTGACCGGGCCGGCGACCCATCGCATGAAGTCCAGGGCGGGGTTCATCTGCTCCGCGATGAGCGACGGCGCCTTCCCTGTCCCCCCTGGGACGGGAGGCGAGGAGCGCAAGGACAGGCGAAGGACCGCCGGCTGGCCGATGCGCCCCTCGGCGACTGCGGCCCAGGCGGCGGCGAGCGCCGGAACCCACCGGAGCCCGGCGGCGAGGAGCGGAACGCCGCGGTCGGCGAAGGCGTCCGCCACGGCTTGGGCCTCCTCCATGGTCTCGACGAGACCCCAGCCGCACAATGACGGCCGCCCGGCAGCAGCCGCGGCTGTCACAACGGCGGCCGCGTCCTTCGATCGCGTGCGGGCGTCAACGAGGTCGACCCGCTCGAGGAAGGCGGCGACGTGCGCCGTCGCTTCTCGGCCGACGCCGACCACCTCGGCGGTGCGGTTGGCGAAGTCCGCGAGGAGGACGACGCCACCAGCTCCGGCGCTCTCCCACGCCGCCGCGTGTGCAGCCGCGGCCGCCCCAGTGGCAAGGACGCCGACCCGCACTCCCGGGACCGTGCTCGGAGCGGGCGTCACGGCGCCCCGTGGGTGGAGACTGCCGCCAGAAGTCGCTTGGTGTAGTCCTCCCGGGGGTTGGTGAAGATGGATTCGCCGTTGCCCGCCTCCACGACCCGACCGCGGTGCAGCACCACGATCTCGTCGACCAGGAACCGGACCACGCCGAGATCGTGGGAGATGAAGAGATACGACACCCCAAGCGCCGCCTTCAGGTCGTTGAAGAGGTTCAGGACCTGGGCTTGGATCGACAGGTCCAGAGCGCTCACGGGCTCATCGCAGATGATGAGGCGAGGGCGCAGCGCGACCGCCCGGGCGATGGCGATGCGCTGCCGCTGGCCCCCGGAGAACTCGCTCGGGTAGCGAGCGGCTGCAGAAGCCGGTAAGCCAACTTGGTCGAGGACCTCGGCGACCCGTCTCCGCGTGTCCGCCGAGGAGAGGTCCCCTTGCGCCCGCAGAGGTTCGGCGACCGTCCTGCCGATCGTGACTGTCGGGTTGAGGGAGCCGTAGGGGTCCTGGAAGACGACCTGGATCTCCCGGCTGAGTGCGCGCCGGTCGCGGCGGTCAGCATGGGTGATGTCCCGGCCGGCGAAGCTGATGCTGCCCCGCGCGACGGGCGCGAGGCCCAGCACGGCGCGCCCGAGCGTCGACTTGCCCGACCCGGACTCACCCACGAGACCGACCGTCTTGCCTTCCGGCACGCCGAGGCTGACCCCGTCGAGAGCCAGGACCTCCCCGCCGCGTCGACCGCGGTAGCGGACCGCGAGGTCGTCGATCTGCAAGAGCAAGGGGCGCTCAGTCACCGGCGGCGGCCCGGACACGGAAGCGGTCGAAGTGGATGCAGCGGGTCCACCGGTTGTCCTCGGCGCGAAGAAGCGGAATGGCTTGACGGGAGCATTCGGCGGTGGCGTACTGGCAGCGGGCGGCGAAGTGGCAACCGACGGGCCAGTCCTCGGGCTGGGGAACGGCGCCAGGAATGGTGCGCAACCGGGTGCCGGGCCGCGCCAGGTGCGGGTCGGCGGCGAGGAGTCCTTCGGTGTAGGGGTGCGACGGGTGTCGCATGAGCTCGGCGGTGACGCCGCGTTCCACGACCTGTCCGGCGTACATGACGACGGCCCGGGCGGACATCCGCCGAATCACTTCCCAGTCGTGGCTGATGAGAATGATCGCCATGCCGGTGTCGCGCTGCAGGGAGGCGAGCAGGGCCAGGATCTCCGCTTGCACCGTTACGTCGAGGGCCGTTGTCGGCTCGTCGGCGACCAGAAGGTCGGGATGACCGGCCAGGGCGATGGCAATGCACACCCGCTGTGCCATGCCGCCGGAGATCTCGTGAGGGTAGAGCTTGGCCACCTTCTCGGGCTCGCTGATCCTCACACGCTCCAAGAGCTCGATCGCGATGCGGCGAACGGCGCTCCTGGATGCCTTCTCGTATCGCCGGACCGCCTCGGAGATCTGGTACCCAACGGTGAAGAGCGGGTCGAGGGCGACCATGGGCTCCTGCGAGACGAAAGCGATGGTGCCGCCGCGAAGACGTGCCCGTGTCTTTCTGGGCATAGCCAAGACGTCGCGGCCGGCGAGCAAAATCTGGCCGGCGACGACACTCGCCCGAGGAGGGAGCATGCCGATGACCGCCAGGCCGGTCATGGTCTTGCCGCAGCCGGACTCGCCGACGATACCCACCGTCTCCCCGCGCCCCACGTCGAATGACACGTGCTGCAGCACCTCGAGCGTCGTCCGTGACGGACCGGGGAAGGCGACGGTCAGGTCCCGCACAGCAAGAAGGGCGTCCGAGTCGACTCCTTCGCCGGCCCCGTCAGTGGGCGCGTGGGTGGCCGACGCGCGCCCGAGGCGCTGCCGGCGTTCGGGACGCGTCCGCTCGCGCCGCCCCGACCAGGTCTCGGCGGCCGTGTCTCGCAGCGCGTCCCCAAGGAGCACGAATGCGACGACGGTGACGGCGACCACGCAGCCGGCGATGAACAGCAGCCAAACCGACTGGTCCATGGCCGCGGCTCCGTCGCTCACCAGGCTCCCCCAGCTTGGGTCCGGAGGGTGGACGCCCAGTCCTAGGAAATTCAGGCCGGTCTCGGTTATGAGCGCCGCCGACGCGACGAGGGAGCCGTTGACGAGCAGCGGACCGATGATGCGGGGCAGTACGTGGCGCGCCGCGATGGCGGGGCCACGCAACCCGAAGACCCTTGCGGCCTCGATGTACGGCTCCTCCACCACGGCCAGGGCGGCGCCTCGGATGACCCGCGTCATCCCGGGGGCGGTGAGCACCCCGAGCGCCACCATGGCCGCCGACAGGTTCTGGCCGAATGTGGCGAGAACCATAAGCAGGACGGCGATGGCCGGGATGGACATGATTACGTCCACGACGGGGGAGACCAGCCGGTCCGCCCGCCGGTACATTGCTGCAGCGATGCCAACGGGTACGGCGATGACCACCGCTGTCGCCGTGGCAATCAGCACCCCGAGGAGCGCAGGCCGGGCGCCGAACAGAAGGCGGCTGAGGACGTCGCGCCCGATCGCGTCGGTCCCGAGCAGGTGGGCCGCAGATGGACCTTGCAGGATCTTCGCCAGATCAGTGGACTCCGGGCCATAAGGCGCCACAGCGGGGGCCAGAACGGCCAGGATCACCACAACCACCAGATAGACCAGAGCCGCGACGGCGAGCGGCCGGCGCACTAGCCGTCGCAGGAGTCCCTGGCGCACCGCCGGGCGGCTCGACTGCTCGCCGACGAGGGGCGGCACAGTGAAGGTCACCCCGTCCTGACCTTTGGGTTGAGCAGGCCGTAGATGATGTCGGTGACGAGGTTGACGCCGATCACGAGCAGCGTGAAGTACACGGCAACGCCCTGGATTACCGGAATGTCCTTATTGGACGTCGCCGCGACGGCGGCCTCACCGAGCCCGGGGAGCCCGAAGATCTGCTCGATGATGACCGATCCTCCGAGAGCGCCGATGAAGAGCAGACCCGACATCGTGACAACCGGCATCGCGGCACTGCGGAAGGCGTGGCGGAAGATGACTGACCCCTCCCCGGTGCCGTTCGCTCTCAGGTTGCGGATGTAGTCCCGCTGAAGCACGTCGAGCATGGCTTCGCGGGTCTGCTTGGCAATGGCAGTCATACCGGTGAGGGCCAGGGCGATCACCGGCAGAATGAGCGACCGGGCCCACTCGAGGGGAGAGGACGAGAGCGATACGTAACCCGTGGCCGGGAGCCAACCGAGACGGACGCTCACCCACGCGATCAGCAAGAGAGCGACCCAGAAACTTGGGATGGCCATGCCCACCACGCTGACGACGTCGAGGACCCGACGCACCACGCGTGAGTCGAGGCTGCTCGCCGTGCCCAGCAGCACGCCGATGACGCTGGCGACGACGGTGGCCCCGAGGACCAGCGAGAGGGTCACTTCCAGACGGGGGTCGAGGAGGCTGGTGACGGGCTGGCCATTGATCAGCGAGTTGCCGAGCGAGCCGTGGAAGACGCCGTCTAACCAGTGCCAGTACTGGACCGGCAGCGGTCGGTTGAGGCCGAGCTGAGCGCGGACCGCCGCGATGTGCGCGGCGGTGGCGTTCACCCCGGCCAACGTGTCCGCGGCGTCGCCCGGGATGAGCGACTGCAACACGAACACGATGACCGAGACGACGACTAGCGACGGTACCGATACCAGGATCCGCCGAAGCACCAGGCGCGCCATCAGCGGCGCCTAGCTTCGCACGTTCGCTCGGCTCACTCAGCCGGCGAAGAAGGCGACTGGGTCCGGGTTGAGGGCGTTGGCGCTCGCCTTGATCCCCTCCAGGCCAGGCCGGGAGATGATCACCTGGTCGACGTCGGCAAAGGAGAGGTACGAGCCCTGGTCGGTGACGTACCGGTTGAGCTTCTTCCAGATCGCCGGAGCGGCGCTAGCGCTGGCGGTGGCCCCCTGGTTCATGAGCTTGGTCCAAGTCGGATCGGTGACATTGAACGGGTTGTAGAAGCCACCGGTAGTGAGCAGCTGCTGCGAGACCAGGTACATCGGCTGGCCGCCGAACTCGAACACCTCGGCCGAGTACTTCTTGCTCGACATGTCGGCGACGTAGGCGGTGATGCTCGGAGGCACGGTGATCTGCGCCGTGACGCCGATCTGGGCCCACTCGGCGGCCAGGACCTGGGCGATGGTCGTCTCCCCCGGGTGCAGGTCGTAGGCGATCATCTTGAAGGAAAAGCCGTTGGGGTACCCGGCCTCGGCCAGGAGGCGCTTCGCCTTGGCTACGTCGTAGGTGTACGTCGAGTCGACCGACGGGCTGTAGCCGTCGGCACCCGGCAGGAGGAGCTGCTCGCTGACCGTGCCGAATCCGTTGAGCAGGCCCTTGACCAAGGCCTTGCGGTTGATGGCGTAGTCAAGCGCCTGTCGTACCTTCTCGTTGCCGAGCGCCTTCACCGTCTGCCCGTCGAGGTCCATGATCTCGACATGGGCGAAGAGATAAGGGAACTTCGTCACGACCAAGCCGGCGCTCTTAGCCGCGGCGGTGTCCTGCGGGCTGCCGAACATGTAGTCGATCTGGCCCGTTCGCAAGGCGTCGAGTTCGGCGGTCTCGTTGGCCAGCACCTTGATGACGATCTTCTTGAAGTGGATGGCCGAGGGATTCCAGTAGGTGGGGTTGCGGACGAAGGTGTAGGTCTGGTTCGTCACCGTGGCGGCCGGGTCGAGAACGTACTGTCCGGCGCCGGCGGTCTTCGTGGCAAGACCTGAAGGCGACGCAACACCCTTGGGGCTGATGACGTCACCGGTGCCGAGGTCCTGGGTCATGAGATAGGCGAACTCGGGATCCGCAGCGGGGAGGTGGAAGGTGAGGCTGAGCGGACCCGTTACCTGAATCGTCGCGCCAGTCAGGCGGTTGGCGTCCGGGCTCACCTTGGCGTAGTAGGTGAAGTAGTCCTTGACGCCCTGGGCAGTGAGCGCGGAGCCGTCGCTGAACTTCACGTTGGGCCGCAGCTGCATCGTGAAGGTCTTGTTGCCGGTGCCGACGAAGGCCCACTTGACCGCTAGGCCTGGGGAGTAGCTGCCGTTGGGCAGCTGGTAGATGAGCGGGTCGTAGGCCACGATGTTGTACAGCTCGAGCGGGTCGCCGACCCCGTTGAGGGCGGGGTTGATTGAGACCGGCGTCGAGGTCACGGCGATGGTCAGCGTGTTGTGATTCTGTTTGGCGACCTTCGAGCCGGCGCGGGTGAGGTTTGTCGACACCCTCCCCGTTGTGGTGTTAGCGCGGCTCGTAGCGCCGGACCCGCTGGCTGCCAGAGCCAAGGCTCCGCTAGCACATGCGGCGGTGACGGCCAGACGACGGGCGGTCCCACGGATCATTGGCTCTTACCCCCTCAGGGATGCATCACTGCGATGCAAAAGTTTGCCACATAACAGCATCCTGCCGAGAGGTTGTCAAGAGGAACGGAGCGAGTTCATCGCCAGGACATGATCGCGGGCCAGCTCGGCGGCGCCGACGACCTCGGCGTCGGCCACCGACGCCAGCACCAGCCTGGGAACGGATGGGATCCTGCCGGTCAGCCGGGACCGCACCGCCGGCAGCAGGTCCCCCATCGTCCTCCCCACCTGACCGCCCAGAGCGACTACCTCGGGGCTCAATAGGACGCAAATGTTGGCCACCGTGAAGGCGACTTCGTCCGTGATGGCACGCACCAGCGCTGCGGCCCCCTCGTGCCCGGACGCGGCCAGCGCCTGCAGACCCTCGAGCGTGCGCTCCGTCTCCGCCACGCCGAGCTCCTCGGCTCGCCGGGCGATCCCCGTCCGGCCCAGGCGAGACTCGAGGTCGCCGAAGCCCGGCCACGCATGGTCGAGCGACGCCGGCTCGAGGAGCAGGTAGCCGAGCTCGCCCGCCCCTCCTTGCCAGCCCCGGCGCAACTGATTCCCGAGCACCACGCCTGCTCCGATTCCAGTGCCGATGGAGATGGCGACCATGTCCGCGCACCCCGCACCAGCGCCCTGACGATGTTCGACGAGGGCGAGAACGTTGACGTCGTTCTCCACCAGCACCGGCACTCCCAAGCGCTCTTGCAGGAGATCGCCAAGCGGCATGGACCACCACTGCAACGCGGGTGCGAACTCCACGAGACCACCTTCTTGGACCCGACCCGGCACGCTCACCGCGATCGCCGCCGTAGGGCAGCGCTTGCGTGCGAAGTCGAGGAGGTCCAGTGCGAACTGCACCAAGGTGTCGTAGATCTGGCGGGGATCCGGCATCGCCCCCGGCTTGACGGTCGGCCGGATCTCACGGTGGATGAACGCGCCGGCCATGTCGATCACTGCCCCGGTGATCTTGTGCGGCCCCAGGTCGAAGGCCAGAACCCCGCTCCACAGGCCGTTGTAGCGCAGTTGCCGGGCGGGTCGTCCGCCGGTCGAGTCCGACTGACGGTCGTCCATGATGAGCCCCTCGGCCAAGAGGGACCCCGACAAGCGATTGACGGTCGCGCGGCTCAGCCCGGTGATGCGGACGAGTTCCGAGCGCGCCAGACCGCCGTGCTCGCGCAGGGTGTCGACGATCAAGGCCGCGTTGGCTTGGGCCACCGAGCGAGTGGTGGCAGCCCTTGGTCGATCCAGTGCTCCGGTCACGGTTCTCCAATTGACGCGGTACTAAGTTCTAGTTCAGACTTCGTACTCATAGTGAGTCATTCAACTGCGGCCATCAAATCGCTGAGCCACCTCCCGCGTGCTGCAAAAGGCCACGTGGTGGGTGTGGACCTCGGTGGAACCCGGGTCCGTATTGCGCTCGCCAGACCCGACGGCACCTTCGAGGCAGAAGCGGACGCTGCCACCCTGCTCGACGGTGACGCAGTGGGCGGCCAGCTCCTCTCCCTCATCCGGGATCTCTCGCAAGAGGCGCAGCGCCATGAAGACGATCTGGCGGCGACCGTGCTGGGCGTCCCCGGGGTTGCGGACAACACCGCAGGGGTGGTCCGCCACGTTCCGAACGTACCGGCGCTCGAGCGGGCGGCGACGATCACCGCCCTACGAGCTGGCTTGGCCGGCCCATTGTGGCTCGAGAACGACGTCAACCTTGCTGCGCTGGCCGAGTGGCATCACGGTGGCCACACGTGCGAGTCGGTAGCAGCCCTTGCCCTCGGAACCGGCATCGGGCTCGGGATCGTCGTGCGCGGCGAGCTGCTCCGGGGCGACCACCTAGCCGCCGGCGAGATCGCCGACCTTCCGTTCGGCGGCGACCCGTTCGGGGCCCTGGGCTTCGCGGGAGCGCTCGAGTCGGTGGTAAGCGGATCGGCTCTCGTCAGCTCGTACCAGGCAGCCACCGGGAGCGGGCCGTGCACGGCCGCCGAGGTCTTCGCCTCGGCCGCCCGGAACGATGCCGCCGCGAGCGAGGCCGTGGACCGCTACGCCCATCACGTAGCCCGGTCGATCATCGCCGTGCTGGCCATCCTCGATCCTGGCGTCATCGCGCTGACCGGCAGCATCGGCGCAGACCCATACCTTCTCCGTTGCGTCAACAAGTGGCTCGACAAGGCCGGGGTGTCGTCCGACGCGCTGGTGGTGAGTCGTCTGGGCGCACGGGCCGGTCTCATCGGTGCCGTAACGGCGGCCGCCGCCAAGGCGCGGGCCACAGCCGGCGCACCCGCGTGAGCGCCGCGGCGGGCGCGGCGCCTTCGCACCCGGGGCAGGAGGCTCTGCGAGTCCTCGGAATCGGCGCCCACCCCGATGACTGCGAAGCTTTCATGTCGGGCTTGGCCGCGCTCGTCACAGGGCGAGGCGGAATCGTCCGGTTCCTGGCGGTGACCGACGGCACGGCCGGCCACCACGAGCAGGCCGGCGCCGTGCTCGCCCGCCGGCGCCGGTCGGAGGCCGGC
>JAODBN010000271.1 GCA_025463965.1 Acidimicrobiaceae bacterium | reverse complement strand
ACGGCGGGCGCGCGCGAGCTCGACGTCGAGCACAGGTATCCCATCTGTTCCTGCGCTCAGGAGGAGCGGATCGCAGATCGCGCCGACGAAGTGGCCGTCGGAGTCGCGGTTCTCGAAAGCCAGCAGGATCCACCGCCCTGAACGGTTCCTTATGGCCCTCCCGCTGTAGAGGGACTCGTCGGTGAGTAGCCTGGCTTTTCCAAGGTCGAAGGGCCCCGTGAGCGATTCAGCCGGAGCGACCCAGATGCCCCCGGTGCCGGGGACCCCGTCGGTCAGCTCGCTGCCGAGGCACGAGAAGATGATTCCCGGTCCGTCGTCGAACATCTCGACCTGGGGCACCTCGAGCTGGCCGAACCCGGCGCCCGGCGCGCTGAGCGGCGGCTGGGCTTGCCAATGCAGCAAGTCGCTCGACCGGGCGTGGCCGATCACACCACGCCCTCGCGCCTCGCCGACCTTCGAGCGGGCGGTGATCAACATGTGCCAACCGTCGCCCCCAGGGTCGGGGAAGACCCACGGGTCGCGCCATGCCTCGTCCGGCCAGGAGCGGTCGGAGAGCTTCTCGTACCACCGGCCGTCGGCCTCGAGCAGCGGCCCGCCGCCGACGCGCTCCCACGTGAAGAGGTCGGACGAGCGGGCAAGGCCGATGCGCTGTACGAGACCGGCCTCGGCGCGACTCGAGCCGGTGTAGAAGAGAAGCCACTCGCCCGTGCCGCCGCGCACGATTGACCCGGTCCAGATCGCCAGGTCGTCGAATGACGGCTCTTCGTCGTGGACGAGGGCGTCGCTCACGCGCGTCCAGCTGGCCAGATCCTCCGATACCGCGTGACCCACCCCGGCATGGAAGTGCCGCTTGTCGGGGTCCTTCAGCGCCCTCGAGGCGTAGAGAAAGAAGATGTGGAAACGGGCGCCGTCGTCGACCAGCCACAGGTCCCACACCCACGAGTCAGCCAGCGCGAGCATGACACCTCCAATCGCGGCGCCAGCCGGGACCGCTCACTCGTCCCACAGGCCGTGCTCTGGCCATCGTCGCGGAAGCCGCTCCACAACCGGCGGGAGCTCCGGGAGCTGTGCGTGCGGCTCCAGCTGATACCAGTAGGCGACGCTCGAATAGTCGTTTCCCTGGTCATTGGCGTGACCGTGCTCGATCGTCACCCGTATCGAGGTCGTGAAGCGCACCGGGTCCTCGATGTGGAAGCGGTACATGCTCCACAGGCCGAAATGCTCCTGGATGCTGCTGGCAAGCGAGATCCCGTGATACGGCCCGGCGTAGGCGCCGCTCGGGAAGCCCCACGCTGCGTTGAAGTAATCCTCGGTGCCGGTCCCGTGGAGCGACGGCGGCCATGTCTCGCCGTCGATGAAGATCATGTCGTCGCCCTCGCCGGGCCACGAGTAGGTCTGGTTCGAGGCGTCGAAGTTGTCAATGTTCAACACGCAGCCGACGTAGTGGCCCCTCCCTTCGGCCTCGAGGATGACGTAGTTGTCTGCCCCGGTGAGGTTCTTTCCCGGCAGGTCCCATGGAGCCGGCCGCTCCTCGTTCGACTCGTGGACGACCTTCTCGCACGGCATCGCTGAGTTCCAGGTCGCGTGGAAGCGGCCGACATCGGGCGGCACCGGTTCGTCGGTCAGTTCGTAGTCGACGTAGTAGAAGAGGTTCTCGATCCGCTCGTCCGACTCGTTGCGCAGGACGATCCGCGCCCCTGACGCGAAGGGCATGGGGAAGTAGCTGTTCATGGCCGCCGCAAAGGGGCCTTTCGGCCCACGGCGAGGTCCGAACACCATGCTGAGCGGGAGCGACACATAGTGGGCGCACGTGGCATGGCCGACGCCGAAGAAGTCGCCGAGCGGGCTTCGCACGCTGGGGTTGTCCTCGCCGTCCCAGTACATCTCGAGCACGAGCTTGCGCAGGTACATCGGCGAGTAGCAGCGCGTCGTCACCCAGATGTGCTCGATGATCCCGGCGCCCTCGATGTCAGCGAGAACCGCCGTCTCCCCCGCCTCCACCACGGCGAAATCTCGGTTCCCACCCGTGCGGTCCCAGCTCGACTCGCGCCGCGATCGTCCCGACTTGACGTGCGTCAGGCCTCCGAGGGGGCTGTTCGGACTCCAGAACTCCATGTTGGTGTTGCGTCCCTTCTTCTCGTTCAGCCCTTGACTGCGCCAAGGGTCAGGCCAGAGACGATGCGCCGCTGGAAAAACATTGTCACGACGACGACGGGCAGCGAGTAGAGCGTGGCGAGCGCCGTCATCGACCCCCACTCCAGCCCGTACTGAGTCTGGAAGTTGGCGATCTGCACAGGGGTCGTCTCTGAACGCTGCGCCGTGAGCAGCAGGGCGAAAAGAAAGTCGTTCCATGAGGCGAGGAAGGCGAACACCGCCGTGACGGCGATGCCTCCCGCGGCAAGCGGAACCATGACCCTCACCATTGCACCGAAGCGCGTGCAGCCGTCGATGCGCGCCGCCTCTTCCAGGTCCCCCGAGATGGGCTCGAAGAAGCTCGAGAGCAGCCAGATCGAAAGCGGCAGCGCAATAGTCACGTGAGCGAGGGCAAGACCGAGTTGGGTGTCAGTCAGGTGAAGCGACGACATGAGCCCGACGAAGGGGACTCCAATGGCGATCGCCGGGAT
The DNA here is from genome assembly GCA_025463965.1 of Acidimicrobiaceae bacterium. GTDB lineage: Bacteria > Actinomycetota > Acidimicrobiia > Acidimicrobiales > Bog-793 > JAODBN01. The sequence continues at coordinate 165 of JAODBN010000271.1, read as the reverse complement.
CATCCTCGTGATGAGCACCCCGAAGACGAAGACGTGGCCGACGCGAGTTCGATAGCGGGTAATCCCATACGCGGCCGGGATGGCGAGCAGGATGGCAATCGCCGTCGACAGCAGCGCGACGACTGCGCTGTTGGCGAACGAGCGCGCCACGCCCGGCTGACGCAG
>JAODBN010000207.1 GCA_025463965.1 Acidimicrobiaceae bacterium | reverse complement strand
GGTGAGCGTGGAGGTCGGCACCGAGACCGTTCCGGTGGTCGCCCGCGTCGCAACAGGCGATGAGCGCCGCGAGATCTGGGAGCGCCAGAAGGCGCAGTTCCCGAACTTCGCCGATTACGAGGCGACGACGGGCGGTCGGGAGATACCGGTCATCATCCTCGAGCGCATCTAAGGCGCTCGCCCCGCTCTGGCTTACCCGCTTCGGCTGGTGCGCTTCCGTCGCTCCGCCCGCTCGGTGGCGCTATCGGCACGGCGGGGGTCACGGTCCACGCCTCGACGGGGCATGCGATTGCTCGATCGCCGGTCGCGCGGCTTTCGCGCAGTACGCACGCCTGCCAGGCGGCGTTGAGCTCGACCTTCCTACGTCGCCTCCGCATCCCACGAGGCTCTGCCGCTTCTCATGCCCGTCAGCCTCATGGCGGGCGAGGGGGACGGCCCGCCGGCGTTCAGAGCAGCTCAACGGCTATCTGACCAGGGTGTCGGTCCCCGGTCGCGCTTCACAAAGTGCGTGTTAGTTTTACCAAGATGGATGTGCGAACGCGGAGACTACAGATAGTCGAGGCGGTCCGGGGTGCGAATTCGGTGCCGGTGAGCCAGCTGGCGGCCATGCTCGGCTGTTCGGAGATGACCGTCCGGCGGGACCTGGACGTCCTCGCCCAAGACGGCGTGCTCCGCCGGGCGCATGGCGCCGCGGTGGCGGTCAACCTGCAGGCCGACGAGGTCCCCTATGCCATCCGGGCCTTCGAGGCCACCGAGGCCAAGGTACGGATCGGCCGGGCAGTGGCGGCGGAGATCGCGGATGGGGAGACGGTCGTCCTCGACTGCGGCACCACGACCGCCGAGGTGGCACGGGCGCTGCGGGGAAGGCGAGTGACGATCCTCCCACTCGGGCTGCGGACCGTGGTCGAGCTGGCCTACGACGAGGCGGTGCATCTCATCGCCCCCGGCGGCGACGTCCGACCCGGCGAGCTGGCGGTGACGGGCGACTTGGCCGAGGTGGCGTTCGAGCGGCTGCGCTTTGACACCTTCGTCCTCGGGTGCTGCGGGATCGATGCCGGCAATGGGGTCACCACTCACGTGCCGGCCGACGCTCGGATCAAGCGGGCGGCGCTCGCCGCGTCGCGCCGGACCGTAGCGGTGGCCGACGCCACGAAGTTGGGCAGGGTGACCTTTGCCCACATCTGCGACCTCGACGCCCTCGAACGGCTGGTTACCGATGCCGGGCCCGAAGAGACGGCGGAACTCGAAGCCGGCGGCCTGGCGATCGACTGTGTCTGAGCGGATCGTGTCTGAGCGCATCGCGTTGGACCCCCACCACCAGTCCGCGGCGCAGACCCACGAAGCGATCGCCCGAATCGCTGGCCCATCAGAAGATCAGAGCGCCCCGCGGGAGGCGGGTCGATGAGGGCTGCTCCGAAGAAGGTGACCGGAACGGACCGCAGGTTCGACCTTTTGAGCCTGGGAACGTTCGTGGCTATCGGTCTGCCTGACGGGATGCTCGGCACGGCGTGGCCCGCCATGCGTTCCAGCTTTGGCGCGCCGGTCGGGGACCTCGGGCTGATCTTGTTGGTCAGCAGCCTCGGTTCGGTCGCAGTCTCTGCGTTTGTTGGCCGGCTCATCCACCGCCTCGGCGTGATCGCCCTGCTTGCGACGGCCAGTTTGTGCACCGCGGTGGGCGCTGTCGGCTTCGCCGTCGCTCCTGGGTTGTGGCTCGTGTTGTGCATCGGGCCGCTCATGGGAGCGGCGTCGGGAATGTTGGACGGAGGTCTCAACACCGCAGTCGCGCTGACCGGCCGACCGCGGCTTCTCAACCTTCTCCACGGCTTCTACGGCATCGGTACGGCGCTCGGCCCGCTCGTGGTGACCGCCGCCATCCTGGCTGGATCGTGGCGACCCGCGTATCTCGTCCTCGTCGCTGTCGACCTGGTCGCCGCCGGCTCCTGGTTCGTCTACCACTGCAAGCTCCCACCGTTTCTGCTGCCGTCCGGCGATGCTGCTGCTGTCGTCCCCGTTAGCGACGAAACCGGCAGCTCCGCCGACGCCCCGGCGACGACCGAGCCGACAGCAGGCTGGTCTCGTCACCGGGTCGTGTCCGTCTTGAGCGTCGGACTGGTCGTCTTCTTTCTGTACACCGGCCTGGAGGTGGGCGCCGGCCAATGGGAGACCAGTTACCTGCGCGGCCATCTCGGTTTGTCCGCCTCGGCCGCGGGGCTCGCCGCCTTTGGCTATTGGGGTGCCCTGACCGTGGTCCGTATCCTCCTGGCCCTTCCCACCAAGTCGGTCCCCGCGCAGAGGCTCATCGGCGGAGGGCTGTTGGTGAGCGTGGCCGCGACTGCGCTCATCTGGTGGCAGCCCGACACCGTGGTGCCGGTAGCCGGCTTCGTGCTCCTCGGCGCCGCACTGGCCGGCATGTTCCCTGCGCTCATCGCCGTCACCCCCAAGCGAGTAGGGGAACGACGGGCCCAACATGCCATCGCCTGGCAAGTCGGAGCGGCCGCCGGCGGCGGGTCTGCGATTTCCGCCCTCATTGGGCTTCTCATCAACACTTCAGGCCTGGACGTCCTCGGCCCGACCCTCGTCGTCCTCGCCCTCCTCTTACTCGCCGCCAACACGGCACTCGCCCGACTGGCGCCTATCCCCACCGAAAGGGTCGGACCCCGAAGCGTTCGTCGATAGCCGCCCGTCCAAGGCGGGCTGGCGCGCACGCCTCGACGGGACCGGGGGAGCGAGAACGGGCGGGTCACAGAGCCTTCGCCCACAACTCGGTGGAGAACCAGCGCCCTCACGTCGGAATGAATGACGGTCGCGCGAATCAGAGGCCCCCGCGAGCTCAGGGCCCGCGCTCAGGAAGCCGCGGTCTCGCCGAGGTAGGCGGCGCGGATCCGGTCGTCATGGAGCAAGGTGGCAGCTGAGTCGCTCATGACGATCTCGCCGTTCTCGAGCACGTAGCCGCGGTCCGCGAGCTGGAGGGCCTGAGTGGCATTCTGCTCGACCAGCAAGATCGTCGTCCCGTCCTCGCGGATCTGGCGGATGATCTGAAAGATCGCCTTCACCACGAGCGGCGCCAGGCCCATCGAAGGCTCGTCCAGCAAGAGCAGGCTGGGGTGGCTCATGAGGGCGCGCCCGATCGCCAGCATCTGCTGCTCGCCGCCCGACAGCGTTCCGCCGTCTTGGCGGCGCCGTTCCCCGAGGACGGGAAATAGGCCGAACACCCGCTCCATGTCGGCCTTGACCTGTCCCTTACGGCGGTAGGCACCCATCTCCAGGTTCTCGGTGACGCTCATCTGGGGGAAGATCCGGCGCCCCTCCGGGACGTGGCCGATCCCGAGCGCGACCACCTGGTGTGCGGGGAGGCTCTCGATGTCGCGTCCGGCAAAGCGCACCACGCCCCGGCTCGGGTGGTGCAGACCCGAGATCGTCCGAAGCGTCGTGGTCTTGCCCGCCCCATTGGCGCCGAGCAGCGTCACGATCTCGCCCTCGCCCACCTCGAGATCCATCCCCCGAAGCGCCGGGATCGCGCCGTAGCGCACCTCCAGGTCGACGAGCTCCAAGAGCGGGCTCACGATGGATCCTCCTCGGGGGCGTCCGGTGCAGCTGCCGCCGGTCGTGTCGGCTCCTCTCCGAGCACCGGGTCAGGTGCGCCGAGGTAGGCCTCGATGACCGTGGGGTTCTGCTGGACCTCGGCGGGGGTCCCCGAGGCGATCACCTGTCCGAAGTTCAGCACGACGAGGCGATGGGCGAGCGACATCACGAGGCCCATGTCGTGCTCGATCAAAAGGACGCTGACGCCGATCTCCTCGTTGACCCGACGGATGAGATGCACGAGGTCCGTCTTCTCGGCGGGGTTGGTGCCCGCCGCCGGCTCGTCGAGCAGCAACAGCTCCGGTCCGGTCCCGAGGGCTCTCGCGATCTCCAGGCGGCGTCGGTCGCCGTAGGGGAGCGAGCTCGCGATGTCGTTCGCCCGCTGGCGAAGTCCCACGAAGTCGAGCAGCTCGAGCACCCTCGCGTCGCCCTCCCGCTCCTCGCGTCGGGTGCGTGGCAGGCGCAGCATGGCCCCGATCGGCCCCGTGTGCTGGTGGGACTCCACGCCGATCTTCAGGTTCTCATAGGCGGTGAGAGCGTTGATCTGGCGGCTCGTCTGGAAGGTGAGGGCGTTCCCGGCCCGATT
>JAODBN010000195.1 GCA_025463965.1 Acidimicrobiaceae bacterium | reverse complement strand
GGCGTTCGCCTTCCACTCCACGACGGTGCCGAATGGAGCTCGTGTCTTCCTGGCGTGGGTGACCGCGGTGGTCCTGGTCGGGTCGTTGCTCGTCGTTGCCGCGGTCTTCCGCGGCTCGCGCCTTGCCCGCGCGCTGGTGCCGCGGCCGTTCGTCTCGGTTGCTCGCGACTCGCGTGAGCTGCTGCGGTCGTACGCTGCGGACCCGAAGATCCTGGTGCTGCTCGTCGCCTCGAGCCTTCTCTTTCAGGCGCTCATCTCGTTCCAGCTGGTGATGCTCGCGGACGCAATTGGTGTGCATCTGTCGTTCTCGACCGCGGCGGTCGCCTTGGCTCTGGTAACCGTGGTCACGCTCATTCCCATCTCGATCGGGGGGTTTGGCGTGCGTGAGGGCTCATACGTTGTCCTCCTCGGCGGGGTCTCGATCGGCGCGACAGATGCGACCCTCATCTCGGTCTTGTCGGTGGCAACACTCTTCATCGCCAGCCTGCCGGGTGCCTACCTAGTCGCACGAGGAGGCTTGGCGCCGGCGCTAGAGGGGGCAGCCCCATGAGCACGCAGGCGGTGATCGTGATGGCGGGTGCCGTTGCGCTCATGGTCTCGACGGTGTTTCTCGTCAGACGCGGGTTGTTGTCGCTTCGCTATGGCCTCGGCTGGCTGACCGTCTCGGTGTTGGGCTTCGTCGGCACCCCGCTGCTGAGCGTCGCGGCGTCCCAGGTCCGCCATCTGGGATTCACCCCGACCGGATTCTCGCTCGGTGTCCTCATCGCCTTCCTGGGCCTTATCTGCCTTCAGCTCTCGATCTCACTCTCGGGTCTGCACCGGGCGATCCAGGACATCAGCGAGCATGCCGCGCTCGTCGAGCAGCGCCTACGGGAGCTCGAGACACCGCGCGTAGAGAGCGCGTCGTCGACCGACGACCTACGGCGGCAAGCTTGACGATGGGGGCGCCCGCACTGCTGATCGTCCCGGCATTCAACGAGGAGCGAAGCGTCGGAGGTGTGGTTTCGGCGGGGCGGCGCCTGTCCTACGACGTCTGCGTGATCGATGATGGCTCGGGCGATTCCACCGCTGCCGAGGCGGCCAAAGCGGGCGCCTTCGTCCTGCGTCTGCCTGTCAACCTCGGCGTCGGCGGGGCGCTGCGCTGTGGCTTTCGGTGGGCCCTCGAGCGCGGCTATGACACGGTCGTGCAGGTTGACGGCGACGGTCAACACGACCCCGCTTTGGTAGCGGAGCTGCTCGCGGCGCTGCGGGACACCGGCGCGGACATGGTCATCTGCTCGCGGTTAGCCGACGGCGCCGGGCCGTACAGGGTTCGCGGCGCAAGGCGACTGGCGATGCGAGCCCTGTCCGCGCGCGTGCGGCGCGTCGCTGGTCTGCGGGTCCTCGACTCGAGCTCCGGCTTTCGCGCGATCCGCCGTCCACTGCTCGACCGCTTCGCAGCGGAGTACCCAGTCGAGTATCTAGGCGACACGGTCGAGGCGTTGATCGAGGCAAGCCGTGCCGGCGCCAAGATCGTCGAGCATCCGATCGCGATGACCCCGCGCGCGCACGGCAGCGGGACGGCGAGCTCGCTCGCGAGCGTGTGGTACGTACTGCGCGTGATCGTCGCCATCGAGCTGCAGCACAAGCGGCGGACCGTGCCGCTCCTGCGCCCGGAGCGCGGCCAACGCCCCTAGCACCCGACACTGAGCAAGCGCCGTTTGCCAGCGTCGGTGCGGCCGCCCACGCTCCTATAGTGTCGGCCGATGTCGAGCTCACCGAGGCCGCATGACACCGCCTGACCCGAGGGCCGACAGGGCGGTGGTGTTGACCGGTGCGAGCGGAGGGATCGGAGTTGCGCTCGCCGGCTACCTGCTCGAGCAGGGAGTCGAGCGGTTGGCGCTCGTCTATCGCACTCATCATGATGATCTGTTCAGTGCAGTTCGCCAGAAGGGATTGGACCCGGAGAGGCACTGCTTCCAGGCCGACCTCTCGAGCGAGGAGGATGTGCGCAGGCTGGGCGAGGACGTGGGCGCTGCGTTCGGATCGGTGTGGGGGTTGATCAACCTCGCCGGCGCCTCCTCGAATGCGGTGACATGGAAGCTGACGCTCGAGGAGTTTCAACACGTCGTTGCGAGCAATCTGACGACTACCTTTCTCACATGCCGCGAGTTCATCCCCGTGATGCGCCAGGCGAAGGGAGGAAGGATCATCAACGTGTCGAGCGTTGTCGCGTTCAGCGGCGTGGCAGGAGCGTCTCACTACGGCGCCGCGAAGGCCGGGATCGTCGGTCTCACTAAGTCGATGGCGCGCGAGTTGGCCAGGAGTGAAATCACCGCAAACGTGCTGGCCCTCGGCTACTTCGACTACGGGATGCTCTACACGGTGCCCGACGATCTCCGAGAGGGCATCCGGGAGCAGCTGCCTGCAGGCCGCTTCGGGACCGCGAACGAGATCGGGGGCGCGATCCTTCACCTCTTGAGCGACGACAGCTCATACACCAACGGACAGGTCCTCCACATCAACGGGGGCATGTACGGTTGACGATCGAGTTCTCGCGCTTCGCCTCCGGCGAGCGCCTGCCAGAGCAGCGGGCGCTCTTCGACGATGCCTTTCCCGAGCACAGGGGCCTGCCGCCCGCCTCCTCAGAGCACTACGGGTGGAAGTTTCACGGATCACCGTTTCTCCCTCAATCGTATGAGTACGCGGCCGACGAGGGAGGCAAGATGCTGGGTTACTACGGCGCCATCCCGTATCCGTACGAGATCGGCGGACGAGCGGTTCTTGCGGGCATGGTATGCGACGTGATGACCGCCTCCCAGGCGCGCGGCCGGGGGGTGTTCACTCAGCTCGGGAGCTATGCACTGAAGGAGCTCGAGATGTCCGAGCTCGCCTTCGTGACCGGCTATCCCGTCCGACCGGAGGTCATGGGTGGGCATCTGAGGGTCGGCTGGAAAGTCGCCTTCGAGCTGCCCATGTACCTTCGCCCGCTCAGGGCGGATGCAATCG
>JAODBN010000178.1 GCA_025463965.1 Acidimicrobiaceae bacterium | reverse complement strand
AATGCCGTCTGGTTAATGAGCGGCATGTTGAAGCAGTACCGGATCGCCTTGCGGACGGCCGGGTTGTCGAACGGTGGCTGGCCCATCTGGATGATCCACCAGTTCGCGTACGTCGCCTCCCGGATGACCTTGGTGTTTGGCACGCCGGAAACCTGCTTGAAGTTGAGCGGATCGACGTCGTAGATGCCCTGCACCTCGCCCGAACGGATGTTCAGCGCCTCCTGGGCGACGTCGTTGAAGAGTCGGAAGGTAAGGGCGCGGATTTTCGGGGTTCCACCCCAATAATTGGGGTTCGCAGCCACCGCAAGGCTGGTTCCACTGACGAAGTTGGTCAGTTTGAACGGTCCCGAGCCGACATCTGTCGTGTTGACATTGTACTTGGCATGCGCATTGTTGGGCACGACAAGGATCGGTTGGGGGTTTTCGAGGAGCCGGACCCTCGAGGTGGTGTGGACGATTACCTTGTACTTCCCCGCCGTCGTCACACCGACCCACTGCTTTGGCGACACGACCGGGCGGCCGTTCGTCGTCTTGATGACCTTCGGGTCACTACGTGCCGCTATCGAGTAGGCAACGTCGGCCGCCGTGACCTCAGCACCATTCTTGAAGTGCATCCCGGGCCGGACGTTGATGATCGTCTTCGTCGGGCTGGAGGTGTCCCACGACTCGGCCGCGACCGGGGAAAGCGTTCCGTCCGCCATTACCTCGACGAGCGGGTCGTAGAGGACGAAGCCCATCATCTGGGACCACTGGTAACCCTGAATCGAGAACGGGCTTAGGCTCGTCAAGATGGCGCGCATGCCAATGGAAAGCGCGCCGGTCGAGCCGGCGTGGGGCTCGTCAACTTCCGCACGGCGCGACGCGTCAGCCGCGACCGCCGGGCCGGCGAGGCCTAGCGCGACGCCGCCAGCGGCGACTGCAGCGCCGTAACCGAGGAAATCTCTACGTGAAAGTCGGTCCATCGTTCCCCTTTTAATCGTTGGAAGCCCTGCTGTAGCGCCTACTTGCTAGGCCGAAGGTCACGGCAACGTCGCCGCGCGCCCGCGGTGCGTCCTATCCCGGGAAGAGCGTCGCGGGCTCCCACGGCGAGCTGAAGACCATGACCTCGATCGTCTTGTCGCCGCGGTTTTGGTATTGGAATCGCACGCCCGGGGGAATGAACACGGCGTCGCCCTCTTCGGCGTAGAGGCTCTCACCGGTGTCGAGGACGTCGATGATGAGATCCCGGTGGCGGACGTAGATCACCGTTTCCCCGTTGATTGCATGTGCCTGGCTGATGCGGTTCGGTGGCACGGTGACGCTGTATGCCGCCAATTGAGGGGAGCTGTAGTAGAAGGACGCCAGGACCGCATAGCGGGGGTCCGCTCCGAGGACGACGTTCAACCAGTCCGAGCGGGGCACCGGGACGAAGTCGCTCTTCCCGCGCTCGATCGCGTGCGTCGGCGCTGGCCACGCTGCCAGCTTCTTGAACTGCGAGGGGAATCCCTCGTTCGCTGTCGACTCGCCGAACAGGGTCACCGGGTTACGGGTGTAATTTTCGGCCAGGATCGGGTTGTTCCGGAATTCCTGGGTGTGCGATTCTCCCGGGACACAGCACAACGTGAGGGACTCTTCGGTCGAGAAGTTATGGCCGATGTGATACTCGAACGCCGGCATGACGAAGCCATCCCCGGGCCGTATCTCGACCACCTCACCGGTGTCGGCGTTCTGCACGTGGAGAGTGCCCGACATCTGGTAGTAGGTCTCGACGTTCGGATGGTTGCCGTTCTCGAAGAAGTCACCCGGGGCCACAGACATCGTGCATACGAAACCGATCTGCTGGGTGCTCGTATAAATCCAGCATGGGGTCCTGTGTCGCCCTTCGGGATCCGGACCCCAGGAAGAGAACGGAATCGACCGCCGAGGAATCACGCGAGGCACCTGCCGCTCACCTGGCCGGAAAGGAAACCCCTTAGACCAGTGGCTCAATGTGTCCCAGTCGAGCTTGATATCCGTCACGCTCAGCCACCCCCATCCATTGATGGACGATCTACCCGGGGGGCACACGACCTGGGTCGTCCGCTGGACCGGAATCGATTGCTGGACGACCCTATCTTGAACGTTTGCTTGCGTCAACACCATGGCTCGTGAACGCTGTGATAACGGCCTTGGCGCGCCTCGGTGAGACGCTGAGCAGCACACTCTGCCCATCAGGCTCTGCGCGAAAGCAGCCCCGAGAGCGCTCGTCACTTCGATAAGGCGTCGTCGGTGGGCGGCTGGTTGGCACTACGTCTCCCGGCGGCGTGCCCAGCTCGCGGCGCCCCAGAGGGGTTCAGAACCACGAATAAAGGCCTCTTCACCGGATGGAAGTACCCCGGCATGCGAGACCCACAATGGCTGCATCCACGTGCGAAACCACATGGAAGAGAACACGAGCCACCAGCGAAAGTTTCCGAAGCAATGCAACGCGCCTGGTACCCGCGCGCCCCGAACGTCGGGCGTAGACGCAGTACTGCTCGCCGGACCGGCACGGTGCCGCCCGGGCCCGTCATTGCCGAATCGATTCCGACAAGCTGCTCGCTCGTGCGTCGACAACTCCGCCCACCCTCCGACCGCTTGAGCTCTTCTCGTCCCCACCACGGAGGCCGGGGGAACGGTGGCGAAGGAGCGGTTGCCCGGCTAGCCCTGCACCCGGAGTCGTATGACCGCGGAGACTGCCCTCGCGGACCCGCCGGAAACGGTGACGGTGAGGCGATAGGAAGCGCTTCGCACGACCTTCATCGAGGGAAGCTCGACGGAACGGGCAGCCCCGGCACCGAGCGTGCCGAGGGACTGGCTGACTGAAGAGGTGGCACCCGGTGCCGGAAGCCCCGGGCGCTTGGTATTCGCCCCGGGGGCGGCGGCAAGTGCGATGAGGGTGGCAGACACGGTGACGCCTTGAACCGGAAGGTTCCCGTTCGCCGCCACGACGGCGTCGACGTGGACGGTCCGTGTTGGCTGCACCACCGAGATCGACTGTGGTGGAGGGACCTGGAGCGTCGTTGTCGTCGAGCTTGTCGTCGTTGTGCTGCTCGTCGTTGTCGAGCTGGAAGAGATGGTCGTCGAGGTGCTCGGGGCGCCGACGAGCGTCGTGGTGGTGGTGCTCGTCGAGGTGGTGGTGGAGCTGGTCGTGGAGGTGGAGGTGGTCGGTGGGGGGATGGTCGTCGTCGGAAGGCCCCGGATCTCAAGCACCTGCGGCTGGAGTGAGACGGCCAGCAGGGAGAGGCCTTCATGCACGGCCAGAGCGGGAGCAAGCCCGAGGTTGCGGATCCAGACGGTGAGCGCGCCAGACTGCCAGAGCAGCGGACGTTGGAGCCATGCCGATGCCGGCAGATGCTTGGCACCGGAACCCGAAGGCAACATCCGCCGGAACTGGCGGTAGGCGGCATCCGCCGCGCGGAGGTGCACGCCTGCTTCGACGGCGAGCGCAGCCGCCTGCGACGTCCGGGACGCACCGGACGTCGCCATCGCCACCGCCCGGGACAGCTCGGAGGCGGCCTGGGCGCGATCGTCGAGCACGGTGGCGAGCGCCGCTCCCGCTGCGGGAGTTGGCGGCGCAAGGACGACCGCCGACAGCTCGCCGCTCACCTGCGCGCTCCCGTCCGACACCTCCAGAAGCAGCGTATCGAGGCGGGTTCTGCCCAACTGGGCGCTGTGCAGTCGTAGCTGGTCCAAAGCCGGGGCGAGCGAGTTTTCCTCGTCAACCAGCGGGCCGACCGCCGCGACCCAGCTCCGGGAGGATCGGAGCGCGGCGCCACTCGAGTCGTTGACCA
>JAODBN010000168.1 GCA_025463965.1 Acidimicrobiaceae bacterium | reverse complement strand
CTCGACGAGGTTCTCGAGCGCCTGGACGAGCGGGGCCTGGCGCTCGCCGGCGGCTCCGAGGCGTACTGAGATGCCCGGCGCACCGAAGAAGGGCGCCCGCTTCGGCGGAAGCTCAGCCCACCACAAGGCGATTCTCGCCAACCTGGCGGCCTCGCTGATCGCGGCCGCGCCGCGGGGGATCGAGACCACCGAGGCCAAGGCGAAGGCCCTGCGCCCGGTGCTCGAGAAGCTCGTGACCAAGGCGCGTGCCGGCGACGTGCACAGCCACCGCCAGGTGGTGGCGTACTTGCGGGACAAGGACATGGCGCACAAGCTGTTCGCCGAGATCGCCCCGCAGTACCAGGACCGGCCCGGCGGCTACCTGCGCATCTTGAAGCTCGGCCCGCGCCCGGGCGACAACGCCCCCATGGCAAAGATCGAGTTCGTCTGAGCCTCGGGTCGACCTGACCCAGGGCCCGGTAGCCAGAGCCGGTGACCCTCCAGCCATGACCCTGTTCGAGCTCGCCGAGGACAGCGACGCGGCGCGCCCTGCGGGCACCCGGCGTGTCGCGCTCGGCGTCGCCTACGACGGTTCCGGGTTCCACGGCTTTGCCATCCAGCCCGGGCAGCGCACCGTGGCCGGCCTGCTGATGGAAGCGGCCGGCCGCCTCGTCGGCAGCCCGGTCGCCTACTCGTGCGCGGGCCGCACGGACAAGGGCGTGCACGCGCTCGCCCAGGTGCTCCACGTCGACCTCCCCCAAGATCTCCTCGCCAGTCGCTACGGCTTGGCACCGGACACCGCCCCCGAGGAGCTCGCGGAGCTTCCCGGGCTCGCCCGGGCCCTCGACCGCCAGCTCGGTCCCGAGATCGCCTGCTGGCGTGCGCTCGCCGTGCCCCCCGCCTTCGACGCTCGCCGCTCGGCGCTGGCCCGCCGTTACCACTACGACCTCGACGTGGCCGAGCCGCCCGATCCGAGACGGCGGGGGAGCGCCTGGCGGGTCGGCACGCCCCTCGACCTGTCGGTGCTGCGCCTCGCCACCGAGCCCCTGCACGGCGAGCACGACTTCGGCGCCTTCTGCCGGCGCCCGCCGGGTCAGCCCGAGGGGCCCATCAACCGCCGCGTCGGCGAAGCGCGCTGGCGAGTCCTTCCCGAGGGACTGCTGAGGCTCGAGATCGAGGCGAACGCCTTCTGCCACCAGATGGTGCGCTCTGTCGTGGGTGCGCTCGTGGCGGCTGCCCAGGGAAGGCTGCGGCCGAGCGACGTCGTGGCGATGCTGCGCAGCGCGAGCAGGGTCGGGGCGCCGAGCCCGGCTCCTCCCGAGGGCCTCTGCCTCGTGGCGGTGCGCTATCCCGAGGAGTTCGGTGGCACCTGGGGTGGAGAGCTCGGAGCGCCCCGAGTTACGCCGAGATGAACTCGTCGGCTCGCCGGACGCGCCACCGCCCCACCCGTTGACGACTGGGTATGCTCTGCCGGTCCGAAACGGCAGGTAGGAGGCATGATGAGCAAGTTCAGCAGCGCGCACCGGGGAGCGCTCCTCGCCACGGTCGGTTCCGCCATCGGCGCGACCGCGGTGGCGCTCAGCGCGGCATCCCTCCCGGCCGGCGCCGCCGTCCGCCATGCCACCATCCCCACGCCGCCGAAGAACTCCGCCGCCGCCGCCCTCGTCCCGAAGGCGATCACGAAGAACGGCACGATCACCTTCGCCGCGGACGCCACGTACGCGCCCGACGAGTTCGTGGCGGCCAACGGCCACACCATCCAAGGCATGGACGTCGACCTCGGCAATGCGCTGGCATCGGTGCTCGGCCTCAAGGCCAAGTTCGTGAACGCCACCTTCGACACGATCATCCCGAGCCTGAAGGACGGGCGCTTCGACGTCGGCCTCTCCTCGTTCACCATCACCGCGGCGCGCGAGACGGTGGTCAACTTCGTCTCCTACTTCCAGGCCGGAGAGGGCTTCTACGTGAAGGCCTCCGGCGGTCCGGCACTTACCGGCCTGACGAGCCTGTGCGGCAAGAAGGTGGCCGTGGAGAGCGGGACCACAGAGCAGAGCGACGCCCAAAAGCAGATCGCCGCCTGCAAGAAGGCCGGCAAGGCTGCCGACAGCGTGCTTCCCTTCGACACCCAGTCCCAGGCCAACCTGGCGGTCTCCTCCGGGCGCGCCGATCTCGGCTTCGCGGACTCCCAGGTCGCCGCGTACATCGTCCAGCAGTCGAAGGGCACCTTCAAGCTCTCCGGACACCCCTTCGCGGTGTCGCCTTACGGGATCGCCTTCCCGAAGACGGGCACGCTCGACAAGGCGAGCCTGGCGGCGCTGAAGGTCCTCATGTCGGACGGGATCTACAAGAAGGTGCTCTCCAAGTGGGGCGTCCAGAACGGGGCGATCACCACTCCGGCGATCAATCCTGCGGCCAGCTGACCTTCACGGGCCGATAGGCGACTGACGGGGACGGCACGTGCTCGGCGGGCGGGTGCCGAAGAGCACGGCAAGCGGCGGGGGGGGCGTCGGGCGCCCTCGCGCGTGGTGAGCAGATGAGCAACCGGTCCGCCGGCGGCGCCGGAAGCGCCAGTTCCGCTGAGGAGATCCGGGCGGTGCCCGTCCGCCATCCCTGGCGGTGGGTGGCGAGTGCCGTGGTGCTCGTCCTGTTGGCGATGCTCGCCCACAGCTTCGCCACCAACTCGAACTACGGCTTCGGGATCATCGGGGGGCTGCTGTTCACCCGTCCCGTGCTGGACGGGGTGCTGCTCACGCTCGGCCTCACGGGGGCCGCGATGGGCATCGGCATCGTCCTCGGCGTCGTGCTGGCGGTGATGCGCCTGTCGCCGAACCCGCTCGTGTCCTGGGTGTCTTGGGCCTACATCTGGTTCTTCCGGGGCACGCCGGTGCTGGTGCAGCTCTTCCTCTGGTATCAGCTGTCCTACCTGTTTCCACATCTGAGCCTGGGAATTCCCTTCGGTCCGCGCTTTGTGACCTTCAACACGAACTCGGTGATCGCCGCGGTCACCGCGGCGATCCTCGCCCTCGGACTGAACGAGGGCGCGTATATGGCCGAGATCGTCCGAGCGGGGATCTTGTCGGTGGACGCGGGTCAGAGCGAGGCAGCATCGTCTCTCGGCATGCGCCGCCTGCAGGTCATGCGTCGGGTGGTCTTGCCCCAGGCGATGCGGGTGATCGTCCCACCGACGGGCAACGAGACGATCTCGATGCTGAAGACGACCTCGCTCGCGAGCACAATCGCGGTGATCGAGCTGTTCGGCGCGGTCCAGCAGATCGCGGCGCGGACCTACCAGGTGATCCCGGACCTGCTCGTGGCGTGTGCGTGGTACTTGGCGATCACGACGGTGATGACGATCGGGCAGTTCTACGTCGAGCGGCACTTCGCCCGCGGTGCGCAGCGGTCGCTCCCGCTCACCCCGTTCCAGAAGCTGCGGGGCAATCTCGCCGTGTGGCGGATCCGGGTCGCGGGGAGCTCCCGGTGAGCGAAGCCTGGATCCCCGCAGGTCGCCCGCCGATGGTCCGAGCAGAGGCGGTCCATAAGCGCTTCGGCCCCGTCGAGGTGCTGAAGGGGATCTCGCTCGAGGTGGCCGCCGGCGAGGTGATGTGCGTCATCGGCCCGTCGGGATCCGGCAAGTCGACCTTCCTGCGCTGTGTCAACCACCTCGAGAAGATCGACGGCGGGCGGCTCTCGGTCGACGGGGCACTCGTCGGCTACGAGGAGCGGGGCGGGCGCCTGCACGAGCTGCCCGAGCGCGAGGTGGCCCGCCGGCGGAGCGAGATCGGCATGGTCTTCCAGCACTTCCACCTCTTCCCGCACCTGACCGTGCTCGACAACGTCTGCAGCGGGCCGGTGGTCGTGAAGCGCCTCGCCCGGCGCGAGGTCGAGGAGGCGGCTCGTGAGCTGCTCGAGAAGGTGGGTCTGGCGGAGAAGGCGGACGCCTACCCGCGCCAGCTGTCGGGCGGCCAGCAGCAGCGCGTGGCCATCGCGCGGGCGCTCGCCATGGAGCCGAAGCTGATGCTGTTCGACGAGCCCACGAGTGCGCTCGACCCCGAGCTCGTCGGCGACGTGCTGGCCGTGATGCGCTCTCTCGCCGAGGAGGGGATGACCATGCTGGTGGTCACCCACGAGATCGGCTTCGCCCGCGAGGTTGGCGACCAGCTCGTCTTCATGGACGGCGGCGTGGTCGTCGAGTCGGGGCGGCCCCGCGAGGTGATCGCGTCGCCGAGCGAAGAGCGCACCCGGGCCTTCCTCGAGGCGGTGCTGTAGGCGGGCGACTGCAGCCAGACGCGAGAGGAGCCGGCCCCAAGGCCGCTCCTCTTCGAGTGCTCAGCGCGCAGGAAAGCTATTCGCTGAGCGCCAGCACCGGGGCCTCCTCGGCCAGCTCCTCGGCGGTCGGGGCCTGCGCCCGGCGCACCGGCCGGATGGCGATCCCCGCCACGGCGAGGGCGACGAGAACGATCCCCGCCCCCGCCAGCAAGGCGTCGGAGCGCCCGTGCGAGATGGCGATGCTGCTGAGCGCCGCGACCCCGAGGGCGGCGCCGGTCTGCTGCATGGTCTGCAGCATCCCCGAGGCCGCGCCCGAGTCGTTGCGTGGCACTCCGGCGAGGATGGTCACGCTGAGTGGCAGGAAGCACGACCCCGCTCCCAGCCCGAAAAGCAGCATCGGCCCGAACAGGCTGGCGAAGTAGCCCTCCGAGGGGTTTGCCTGTGAGATCCACAAGGTGGCCCCGGCGAGGAGGACGAGTCCGAACAACAAGATGGGACGGGCGCCGATCCGACCCACGAGCTTGGGCGTGACTCGCGAGCTGGCAAAGATCAGCCCGGTGAGCGGCAGGAACCCGAGCCCGGCCCGGATGGCGCTGAAGTGCAGGTTCGCCTCGAGGTACTGGCTGATGAAGAAGAACACCCCGTACATGACCGCGGGCACGAGCAAGAAGTCGAGGTACGCGGGGCCTCGAACCCGGTCGAAGAGGATCCGGGTCGGCATGAGCGGCTGTGCGCGACGGCGCTCGACGACGAGGAAGCTCGAGAGCAGCAACGCTCCTGCAACAAAAGACCCGATGGTCACACCCGAGCTCGCCCGCTCGGCAAGCCGGATGAAGGCGTAGATCACCCCAGCGAGCCCGGAGGTGACGAGGACTGCGCCGGCGACGTCGACCTTGCCGCCGTTGCGAGGAGGCTCGGTGACGTAGCGCGGGGCGAGCAACAGCACGGCGATCCCGATCGGCACGTTGATGAACAGGACCCACCGCCAGGAGAACCACGAGGTGAGGGCCCCGCCGAGCACCAGGCCGAGCGAGCCGCCTCCTGCGGAGACGGCCGTGAAGACGCCGAGCGCCTTGTTGCGCGCGGCGCCTTCCTCGAAGGTGGCACTGATCAGGCTGAGCGTGCTGGGGGAGGCCAGAGCCGCCCCGACGCCCTGGAGGGCCCGGGTGGCGAGCAGCCATCCGGCCGAGGTTGCGAAGCCCCCGAGAAGCGAGGCGAGGGTGAAGACAAAGAGGCCGACCATCAGCATCCGGCGGCGCCCGAACACGTCTCCGGCGCGTCCTCCGAGGAGGAGGAGTCCGCCGAACGCGAGGCTGTAGGCGTCGATGACCCAGGAGAGGTCGGCCGTGCTGAAGTGCAGCGAGCGCTTGATCGGGACGAGGGCGATGTTGACCACGGTGGCGTCGAGCACGACCATGAGCTGGCAGGTCACGATGACCGCCAGGGCGATGGTGGCCCGCGCCGGGGCGCGCGAGGTGAGGGACACGGGTACTCCTTTTGAACGGCGAAACGGCTGATGCGCTGCGCGGCGGGGCCGGGGGACGGTCCGCCTCGCCTCGGGCAAGCCAGGGAGTGCTCCGACGGGCCCCGTCGTTGGCGCAAACGGGAACCGACCGGTGCATCGCTCCCAGGAGCTCGCCCTCTAAGCTGAGGTTGCCTCCAGTTACTATACGGAGGTCACCTCCGTTTCGCAACACCGCTGGGCCGGATTGTCCCGAAGCTCTGGTTTCTTCTCCCCCGAGGGGCCGAGGGGCCGAGGGGCCGGCCCTGGGGGCCGGGAGGCCCGGACCTCCTGTCGGGCTGATCAGAGCGCGCTGTGATCAGCTGGCGAGCTCTCCGCGCTCAGCCTCGTCGTCGAAGCCCAACTCGGAGGAGCCGTCGGGCGGCTCGGCGATCTGCGCCGCTCCCGCGCTGCGGCGCTTGGCCACGAGCGCGACGAGGGTGAGCGCTATCCCGACCGCGGACAGCGCCGAGATCACCGCAATGGCCGTTGTCATCCCCGGCAGGAGCTGGCCGTGGCGAATCGTTCCGTGCGAGCCGCGCCCGATCAGTGCGCTCACGACCGCCAGTACCACGGCGCCGCCGATCTGGATGCTCGTGTTGACGAGCCCCGAGGCGAGTCCCTGCTCGTGGTCAGCGACCCCGGCGGTCGCCTGGGCGTTGACCGACGGGAAGCACAAGGCGAAGCCGAGGCCGATGAGGAGCATGGTCGGCAAGAGCAACTCCCAGTAGCTGAGCGAGGGGTTCACCCGCAAGAAGAGGGCGTAGCCGGCGAGCAGGGAGACGAGCCCGGCAAGAATCAGCACCGCGGTATCGAAGCGCTCGAGCACCTGTCCCATCCGAGGGGCGCTGGCGATGACGATCAGCCCAGCCGGCAGGAACCCGAGCGCCATGGTGATCGGCGACCATCCGAGGGCGTCCTGCAGATAGAGCGTCACCACGAACTGGAAGGCGACGTAGCCGCCGAACATGACGGCCGCCCCGAGGTTCGCGTGCAGGATCGACGCCGAGCGCAGGATGCCGAGGCGCAGCAGCGGTCGGGGGTGGCGACGCTCGATGGCGACGAAGGCCGCCATCAGCAAGGCGCTTCCTGCCAGCATCCCGAGCGTCCAAGCGCTGCCCCAGCCGCGCGTCGGGGCCTCGACGACGGCGTAGACGAGGAGGAGCAGCGAGGCGGTGCTGGAAATGGCTCCCGGCAGGTCGAAGTGGCTGAGGCGAGCTGCCTGACGGGTCCCACGGGGGATTACCCGGATGCCGATGAGCACGAGTGCGAGGGCGACCGGGCCGGGCAGGAGGAACGTCGCCCGCCAGCTCAACTCGGTAAGCAGGCCGCCGAACACGAGGCCCATCGAGAAGCCGCTGGCACCGCAGACCGTGTAGATGCTGAAGGCCCGGCTGCGCGCCGGCCCTTCGGCGAAGGTCGTGGTGATGATGGACAGGCCGGCCGGGACCGTGCAGGCCGCGGAGGCACCTTTCAAAAAGCGCAGGGCGATCAGCGCCGTGTCGTTGCTGAGCAGCGCGCTCACGACCGAGGCCACGCCGAATACCGTCACTGCGGCCAAGAACACCGGTCGCCGCCCGATCAGGTCCGCCGCACGGCCGCCGAGCAGCAGCAAGCCCCCGTAGCCGAGGACATAGCCGCTCACGATCCACTGGAGCTGACCAGGAGCAAGGCGCAGGTCCCTCCCGATCGAGGGAAGGGCGACCCCGACCATCGACACGTCGAGGGCGTCGAGGAACAGGGCGCCGCACAGCACCACGAGGAGCGCCCAGACGGCGGGGGACCACCGGGTGTCTTGGACGAACAGCGCTGGGTGCGTCGCCCGTGTGCGCCTGGACGTTCCGGTGCGGACGAGCGAAGGGAGCGAGGGCATGGGGGCACTCTATGCGTACGCATCTAATGCGTCAACAAATAATGCGATGACATGTATTGGCGGCGTCTTGGTATGATGCGGCCGTGAACAAGGGGAGCGACGAGGCCCTGGCGAGCGAGTGGCACGAGCTGATGGCTCGCTACCACCGTCTCACCTGCCGGCTCGATCGAGAGCTCGAGTCCTCCCACGGGATCTCTGCGAGCGAGTTCGAAGTGCTCCAGCTTCTCCACGCCTCGGGCGATGGCGGCTGCCTGCGGATGCACGTCCTCGCCGAGCAGGTCCATTTGTCCCAGAGCGCACTCTCCCGACTGGTTGCCAAGCTCGAGAGCGAGGGTCTCGTGGAGCGGACGCTGTGCACCGACGACCGGCGCTCGGTCTTCACGACGATCACGGCGGCCGGCACCGAGCGCTACCTGGCCGCCCGGCCGACTCAGCGGGCGATTCTGCGCGAGCAGGCGATCACATCGGCGCCGTGAGGCGTTCGCTTCGGGCCGTGTGACACCGCAGGCCTGGCTGCACTATCGTTAGACGGCACGTCCGCGCCCGGCGCGGCCCTCTCCGGCCCTCGGAGCCGTGCAGACGTCTCGACCGAGCGCTGAATGGCGCGACCAAAGGAAATCCCCGTGCGCACCTACTCCCCAAAGCCGAGCGAGATCGTGCGTGCTTGGCACGTCGTCGACGCGGACGGCCTCGTTCTCGGCCGGCTCGCCACCGAGGTGGCGAGCGTGCTGCGGGGCAAGCACAAGGCGATGTTCGCCCCCCACCTCGACACCGGCGACCACGTCGTCGTCGTGAACGCGGCGAAGCTGGTGCTCACCGCCAACAAGGGCGACCAGAAGTTCGCCTACCACCACAGCGGCTACCCCGGCAGCCTTCGAGCGACCAGCTACACCGAGCTGCTCGCCGACAAGCCCGAGGAGCTGGTGGAGCGCGCAGTGCGGGGGATGCTCCCGAAGGGGACCCTCGGCCGCCAGATGCTCGCCAAGCTGAAGGTCTACGCAGGTCCTGACCACCCGCACGCCGCCCAGTCCCCCCAGCGCCTCGAGATCCCCGGCGCTCGGCGGGCGTCGTAGCGAGATTCGGAGAGAGTCGCCAGATGGCAAAGCCCCTCGTCCAGTCCACCGGCCGCCGCAAGGCCGCGGTCGCTCGCGTCCGGCTCCGTCCGGGCGCCGGAGTGATCACGATCAACCGCCGGCCGATCGAGGAGTACTTCCCAGCGGCCACCCACCGGGTGCACGCCACCGAGCCCCTGCGGGTCGCGGGGCGCGCCGAGGACTACGACGTCGACGTCACGATGGACGGAGGCGGGATCTCCGGCCAGGCGGGTGCTCTGCGCCTCGGCCTGGCTCGCGGCCTCGTCGAGCTCGACCCTGAGCTCCGCGCGAACCTCAAGCGGGCCGGCCTGCTCACTCGGGACGCTCGTGAGAAGGAGAGCAAGAAGTACGGCCTGAAGAAGGCTCGTAAGGCGCCCCAGTACTCCAAGCGCTGATCCCTCGGTGTCGCTCCGCTTCGGGACCGATGGGATCCGGGGTGTCGCCAACGCCGAGCTGACTCCCGAGATCGCCCTGGCGATCGGGAGGGCTGCCGCCCGTCGCATGGGAGGGGAGACCTTCCTCGTCGGCCGCGACACTCGCCGCTCCGGTCCGATGCTGCTCGCCGCGCTGGCGGCGGGCCTGTCGGCCGAGGGCGCCTCGGTGGTCGATCTTGGCGTGCTGCCCACCCCTGCGCTCGCCTGGCTGGCGGCCAACCGGGCTCAGCCTGCGGCGATGATCTCCGCTTCGCACAACCCGTATGCCGACAACGGGATCAAGCTGCTCTCCAAGGGCGGCACCAAGTTGGCCGAGGCCATGGAGCGCGCCGTCGAGGACGAGCTGGACCTGCTCGTCTCTTCCCCGTCGGGGGCTTCGGCCACCCGCTCGGGCGAGGTCGGTGAGATTCGCCTCGAGCACGAGGCCGTCTCCGACTACGCCGACTACCTCGTCGGCTCGATCCGGCTCGCACCCGCTCGCCGTCTCAAAGTGGTGTGCGACTGCGCCAACGGTGCCGCGAGCGAAGTAGCCCCCTTGGTGCTCTCCCGGCTCGGCATCGAGGCGGTCGTGGTCGCCGCGGATCCCGATGGCGTGAACATCAATGC
>JAODBN010000130.1 GCA_025463965.1 Acidimicrobiaceae bacterium | reverse complement strand
CTCCTACGACGAAGCCCCTGTTCCTGACATCGTGATCGTTCCCGGCGGCATCGGCACCCGTCAGCTGACAAGCGACCAGGACTTCCTTGGATGGCTCGCCGAGTGGGCGTCGGGTGCGGCGCTCGTGACGTCAGTGTGCACCGGCTCTGGCGTGCTCGCGGCGGCCGGGCTGCTCGACGGCTACCGGGCGACCTCGAACAAGCGGGCGTTCGCCTGGGCGCGCCAACAGGGCGCAGGGGTTGAATGGGTGGCCCAGGCTCGGTGGGTGGAGGATCGCGACCGGTGGACGTCGTCCGGGGTCGCTGCGGGGATGGACATGGCGCTAGCGCTAATCGCCTCCCTTCACGGCGAGAACGTCGCTGCGATCTTGGCAGACCAGGTCGAACTCGAGCGGCATCGGGACTCGACGTGGGATCCTTTCGCCACAATCAATGGACTCGCACCAGGTTGAGGATCAGATGGAACGATCTGGCCGGGCACCACCGTGGTCGCTGCCATCATGGTGTTGAGGGTCGTCGTACGGATCTGGATTGCTCAGATGGCACGCCGGGCACGTCTTCGACGCCTCCGGTTCGCCGAAGCCGAGAGGCGCTCTCCCGAGACAGAATGCCGGGCGGGTTGCAGCGCTTGCGCTGCTGGAACATCTCGGATGGTTGGGGATTGGCAGCGATGAGGTCGACCGGCTCAAGCCGGACGTTTCGCCTCGATGAGAAACCGCTCGGCATGGGCGACAAAGGGGCCCTTTCTCTGGATCTGCTCGTGAAGAGTGGCGAGTCGATCACGGTAGGCATCCACGGTGAAGCCGGGGACCGTCCAAAGCAGCGATTCTTCGCGGAGATCGACCACGACAAGTCCGGCGGCTTCGGCGGCCTTCACCGCCCGATTCGGGCTGCGGGCCTCGCTTACGGGTTGAGGTCCCATCATGAAGTCGGTGAGCTCGCGATTCGAACCGGCGCCGACCTGCTGAGAGAGGTAAGTCCCGGCCGGACTTCGCACCCGCGCTATCTCGGTCCACACGGTCACGACCGGATGTCGGCTGATGACGAGATCGAAGTACTCCCCGAGATAGGGAAGCCCGGCATCACGAGCCTCGACGACGGACACGCCGAAGGGAAACAGGTTCCGCTTCACGATCTCCAGGTTCGGTCGCCACGCCTCTGTCGCCACGAGACTCGAAGGTCGGCGTTCCACTTGCCGGAGGACCCAGGCAAAGACCTCACCTCCGCCACTCTGGACGTCGAGAACGGCCTCGACGCGGGGCATGCGGTCGACGACCATCAGTGCGTACCCCCACGACGGACGCTCTTCCGATGCCCTCCCATCGAACCACGAGAAATCCCAGCCTACGATAGGTGCCGAGTCGCCTTCGGCGATCAGCTCATCGAACGCGCTGTCGTCCCCACGACTTCAGACTGCACTGCGAGCCCGCCGCTCGCAAGGATTGCACTGACCGTTTCATGAAGCGGCCGCTGTTTGCGCCGCTCGGGGCGGCGCTACATGACGAGTGGCGCCATCACGCTTCGACGGCGGGTGGGTTGCCGGAAGCCGGGATACGACGCACACCAGAGACGCATGGTCACGGGCACGCGACCGTGCCTCCGACCGAACGGTGGCGACCTACGAACGCCACAGTTCGCCGATTCGGGCGCGGCGTCTCAGCCACAGCTCACCGTCGTTCGGTGCGCCGCGCCCCGGCGATCGGGGTGGGGCGGCCCCGTACGGGTGTCTCGCAACTCCGCCGGCCCCACTTACGAGAGCATGATTTCGCTGCCGAGTTTTGGCGGACGCTCGAGCAAGCGCTCTGATTCCGGCCGCCAGATTGTGACAATCGAGCAATTTTGTGGACCCGACACGGCGGGCTAGAAGGCGCTGTCCTCCCCGAGGCGTCGTCCCATGCTCACGACTTCATCAATGGTGTAGCCAAGGCGCCGGTAGAACTCGACCGCGCCGCGGTTGGAGCCGCGAATCGGCAAGTTCACCTTTGGGCAGCCGAGACGAGCCAGTCGAGTCTCGGCCTCGTCCATCAGCAGCCGGCCCAGTCCCTGTCGTTGGTGGCTCGGATCAACTGCCAGGTAATTGATCCATCCACGGTGCCCCTCGTAGCCAACCATGACGCACCCGATCAGTCGATCGTCGCGTTCAAGGACCAATAGACTGTCCGGATCGACGGCGAGCTTGCGGTCGATGTCTCGGAAGGGATTGTTCCAAGGGCGGGTCAACTCGCAGCGAACCCAAAGCGACACGAGGGCTTCGCAGTCGCTTGACCGGTAGGACCTACACACGGGCATCATGAATGGTGTCTAGTCGAGGACGCTGACGGGGATCGATACCCTTCCGGCCGACGGGTGCTACCCACGAGGCGAGCCGATAGACCGAAACGTGTGACCGCGAACCGGAATCGAACTCGGTTCCTGCCCAGTCAGCGTGCCTCGTCTCGAGCTTGAACCCGGCGAGTTGTCCCATCAGGTCGAGTTCCGCTGGCCAGATATACCGGTGTGGACTACGGAATACCCGTGCCTCCTTGCCACTTCCGAATGTGAAGTGGTGAGAGACGATGCGCTGATGCAACACGTCGTAGGTGTCCAAACCGATATACCCAGGCTCCGACTGAGAGACCGTGGCCTGCTGGACGGGCGGCAGCGTCCGTAACTCAGGCACCCACAGTTCGATCACGAACCGGCCGCCTGGCGTGAGGTGCCGGGAGGCATTGCGAAAGCATGCGACTTGTTCCGCCTGTGAGAGGAGGTTGGAGATCGTGTTGTAGACGAGATAGACGAGGGTGTATTCGCCTGGAGCCCGAGCCGTCGCCATGTCGCCGACGACGACCGGGACCGTCGCTTCGTCAACCTTCGTACGGAGCTGCTCGATCATCGGTCGAGAGAGTTCGATGCCGGTCACGGTTACGCCGCGCTGAGCAAGCGGGACTGCGACACGCCCGGTGCCAATCGCGAACTCGAGAACCCGTCCACTACCGGCGAGTGCGGCGAGGCGGTCAACCGTCGGGCCCAACACTTCGGGGGAGAACATGCCTATACCCGGCGTGTCGTAGCGCTCAGCGGATTCGGCGTCCCAGACGTCCTCCTGTCTCACGAGTCTGATGATGTCAGTGACGAGCCAGGGCTGTCGACCGTTTCCGGAGCTGTCAGGATATTCGTAGAGCTCGGCGACCGGGGAGCGGCCCTGACTGCCGGCACCGCTGGCATACGGGTGCAGACACGAACCAGACGACGATGTCGCATAGTCACGCCGACCGACCCCAGTCCCCTCTCGAAACCGCACCGTTTTGAACGAAGCCGTGCTAGTCCTGGCCCGGTCAGAACTAATCATTTATGAGGCGCCTCCCTGCACGGACTGTGCGCCCGAGCACGGGTCGGGTGGCAGTATCGACACGTGGAGATTCGTCGGATCGACCATGTGCAGCTGGCCATGCCCCCCGGCCGAGAGGCCGAGGCCCGCGCCTTCTACTCCGAACTGCTCGGCATCAGCGAGACCCCGAAGCCGCCGAACCTCGCCGTACGAGGCGGGTTCTGGTTCGAACGGGGATCGCTGAAGGTCCACCTCGGCGTTGAAGCCGACTTTCGGCCAGCTCGCAAGGCCCATCCGGCCCTGCTCGTCGACGACCTCGCTGCTCTCGTCGCGTCCCTCCGAGCGGCCGGAGTCGCGGTGCGAGACGACGAACCCCTCGAGGGCCACTTTCGCGTCTACGTCGATGATCCCTTTGGCAACCGGATTGAGTTCATCGAACCGAACGGTTCAGGTTGCGGTGACTGTGACACACCCCAGATGTGAAGATGGTTCAGGGCCAAACGTGAAGACCTCACTTGAGCCCGAGAGGGGATTCGAACCCCTGACCTGCGCATTACGAGTGCGCCGCAGGACGTCCAGGACGTTCGCTTCAGCGCGCTGACCTGCGCTCTTGTCGCTCCGATCGTCCGTCCGATGTGGCTCAGTCCACCCTCTATCGAGACGTTGTGAGCCAACAAGTGAGCCAACTGGCTTGCCATGCGAGGCTGGAGGAGTGCGGATCCTGGTCGCTGGAGCAACCGGTGTCATTGGCTCCCGCGTAGTCCAGAAGCTCGTTGCGGAGGGTCA
>JAODBN010000113.1 GCA_025463965.1 Acidimicrobiaceae bacterium | reverse complement strand
CCGAGCTCGCCAAGGACCGCCCGCCGCACGGCGGCGATCTCGAGGATGCCGCTGCCGACGGGGACCCCGCCGCCCGACAGGCGCTCGAGCAAGCAGCCGGGGCGCTCGTCACCGGGTTGCGGGCCGTCGCCGCGGCGTTGGACCCCGACGTGATCGTGCTCGGCGGGGGGCTGATCCGGCCGGCCTCGCGGCTGTTCGAACTCGTCGCGGCCGGTTGGGAGAGGGCGCACCTGCCCTGGACCGAGGCGACGCTCGAGTGCGCCCGGCTCGGTGACGAGGCGGGATTGCTCGGGGCGGCCCTGCTGTTCTCCGAGCAAGGCTCCGGGCGAGGGCCGAGGGGCCTGGCGTGAGCCCAGCGGCGCTCGCCGATCCGATCCGCTACGTCGGTGCCGACCGCCTCCTCGTGTCCGGGCGCCCGGAGCCGAACGCCGCCGGGGTGCTCCTCGGCGGTGGCGACATCGTCGCCGTCATCGGACGGGACGAGCGCCCCTCGACGGCACCGGACGGCCTGGTGCACCACTACGAGGGCGCCACGCTCTTGCCGGGGCTCATCGACGCCCATGTCCACCTGTGCCTGGTGCTCGGCGAGGACCTGACCCGCGAGCCCGACGAGGCGCTCGTGGCCTCCTCGGTGGCCGCCGGACGGCGAGCCGCAGCGGGGATGCTCGCCAGCGGGGTGACGTCAGCGCGCGACCTCGGCGGGCGCACCCGCAGCGCCCAGGTGCTCCGTGACGCGCTCGAGCCAGGAAGCGGCCCATCGCTCAGCGTGGCCGGCCGGCCCGTCACCGCGCCCGGCGGCCATTTCGCCGCTTTCGGGCTGGCGGTCAGGGGTCCGCGCGCCATGCGCGAGGCGGTCGACCAGCTTGCCGGCGAGGGAGCCGACCTCGTGAAGGTGATGCTGACTGGCGGAAACCTGACGCCCGGCAGCGCCCCGGGGCGGGCCCAGTTCGAGCTTGCCGAGGTCGAGGCGCTCACCGAGCGGGCCCGTGCCCGCAACCTGCGCGTGGCCGCCCATGCGCACGGAACGGTCGGGATCGAACTGGCGGTGCGCGCCGGGGTCGACACGATCGAGCACTGCAGCTTTCTCGCCGACGACGGCGCTCCGGGAGAGCTCGATACCCGCCTCGTCGAGGCGATGGTCCGGGCCGGCCAGGTGGTCGTCGTCGCCGCGCCGCTCCCTGCAGGACTTGCCGGAAAGGCTGCCGAGACGCTGGCCGGTGGCCCGAGCGACGGCGAGCGCACCGAGCGGCTGCTGCGCGCCTGGGCCAACGCCCGGCGTCTCGTGGAGGCCGGCGTGCGCGTCGGCCTCGGCAGCGACTCGATGTTCGGCCAGTTCGCCGACGACGCCGATCTGGCCTATCGCGCCGAGGCCATGGTGGTCCATGGCGGGTGGGAGCCGGCGGCCGTGGTCGAGCTGATGACGCAGGGCTCGAGCGCGGCACTCGGAGCGAGCGAGCGCCTCGGTCGGCTGCGGGCCGGCTCTCGCGCCGATCTTCTCGTCGTAGACGGGGATCCCTCGCGCGACATCGGCGATCTCCGTCGGGTGCGGGCGGTCTATCGCGCCGGGCGCCTCGTGCACGGCGAAGCCCCGTTGTCTGAGGAGCGACGGTGAGCGACCACGTCCGCTCCCGAGGTGCCACCGAGGCGGTGCAGGCGCTGGCGACGATGCGCCGGGCGGGTGCCGACACGAAGGCGAAGTCTCCAAGGACCTCGCGCGTGGCTCGCCGCGAGGCCGGTCGAGTGCGGAACGCGCGACTGTTCACACCGCCGAGACACGTGGGGGTTGCCCAACAGGCCGTTGCCGCGTATCTTTCCACGAGCGGTCAGACTGCATGGCAGCCCGTCAGCAATTGGATCCGCCGGCACACCGCCGGGGACCATGGGGAGGGGAAATCCGATGGCCACGCCAGGGTTGGAATCATCAGCTGAGACCTCCGGGGGGAGGCGCCTGTCACGGCGGGACTTTCTCGCCGGAGGACTGGCCCTTGGCGCCGCTGGCGTCGCCGGGCCGTACTTGCTGGGAGGAAGTGCAGAGGCCGCCGTCCGGTCACGCGCCAGCGTGTCGGGAACGATCGACTTCTTGTCGTGGGACGCCTACGACCTGCGGTTCCCGCAGATGAACGCGTGGCGCAAGCAGCACGGGATCTCGATGAACTCCACCTACATCAGCGACTACCCCGAGATCCCGGCCAAGCTGACCTCCGCCGCTTCGCGCGGGCTCTATAACCTCGCCACCTACGGCGCCCAGTACGGGCGGCAGTGGAAGGCGCTTGGCATCCTGACTCCGCTCGACATGTCGAAGATCCCCAACTACAAGAACTCGCTGGGCTTCTTCAAGAGCGGGTCCACCTGGGCGCGCTACTGGAACTTCGACGGCCACCAGTGGGGGATCCCGTTCACCTGGAGCTACGCCACCAACAACTACAACGCCGCCAAGGTCGCCGCGCCGAAGACGACGGCGGACTTCTTGAAGCCGCAGTTCAAGAAGAAGTTCGCCCTCAACGACGACTACCAGGGAGAAATCCTGCTCGCCGCCCAGGTGCTGGGCATCGCCAACCAAAAGGGCCTGTTCACGCCTGCCCAGCTGAAAAAGATCGTGAATTTCCTGAACGAGCTGAAGAAGAACGCCCTCTTGGTGGCCCCGAGCAACGGCGACATCGCCAACCTGTTCGCGAGCGGCGAGATCGTGGCATGCGTGGACGGCTTCCTCGGCATGGAGCAGCTCGTGGCGCAAAAGGGTGTGAAGACCATCAAGAGCGTGGTCCCCGCAGAGGGCAGCTTCTCCTTCGTGGACAGCTACTTCATCCCCGCGGGAGCCAAGAACGCCGACGCGGTCTACGCCTTCATCAACGAGGCGCTGGCGCCCCCGATGCAGGCTCAGGAGTCGGGCTACCTGCAGGCCGGAGTGACGACGGTGAACGGCGTCGCGGCGCTGTCTGCCGCCAACAAGGCCGCCTACCAGCCGAGCAACGTCAACGCGCTGTTCGCCAAGGCGCCCCTGTTCGACCTGCCGACGAGCCCGCCCAAGGGCTACACCTCGATCGCCGACTGGGAGACTGCCTGGGAGAGCGTCAAAGCTTCGTGAGCGCGGCGATCTCCCTCAGCGGCCGCTCCTCGCCGAGGGACCGGCGCCGACCGTACGCGCTGTTGGCGCTGCTCCCGGTGGGAGCGGTCATCTGCTTGGGGTTCGTCGTTCCGCTGGTGCTGTTGGTGCTGCAGAGCTTCCACCAGCCGGAGGGTTTCGGGCTCTTGCCGAGCTCGTCGTTCAGCTTGGCCTCTTACAGCCAGGTGCTCCAATCACCGATCTACCGAACGCTGGCGCTCAACACGCTGGAGATCGCGGGGCTCGGAACCCTCCTCACCACCGTTCTCACCTTTCCGGTGGCCTATTTCATCCGCTTCCGGCTGCGGCGCGCCCAGAACCTGGCGCTGTTGTTGACCCTCGTGCTGTTGTTCGCGGGCTACATCGTGAAGGTGTACACCTGGCGGATCATCCTCGGAACGAACGGGGTGCTGAACTCGCTCCTGCAGGGGAGCGGGCTGATCCACCATCCGCTCGGGGTGCTCCTGTTCTCCAAGCTGGCGGTCTTCATCGTCGTGACCTACCTGTCGCTGCCCGTCTCGATCCTCATCCTCGTCGGGGCGATGCAGAACGCCGACCCCGCGCTCGTGGAGAGCGCGCGCGATCTCGGCGCTGGAGGCGTTCGGGCCGTCGTCTCGGTGCTCGTCCCGATCGCCATGCCCGGCATCGTGGCGAGCCTTGCCTACGGGTTCGTGGCCATCGCCGGCGACTACGTCACCCCGCAGCTCGTCGGGGGGCCGTCGGGCCAGATGCTCGGGGTGTCGGTCTACGACGAGTTCGTGAACGTCGGCAACCCGCCCGTGGGCAGCGCCATCACGCTGTTGATGATGATCGTGTTCGTGCTGATCTACCTTGGACTGCGCCTCGTCGAGCGCCGCATCGGGGTGCGGTGAGGAGACCTTCGTGAACCTGCTGCGAGCGACCCGCCGCCAGCTGCGCCGACGCCGGATCGGCGCCCTCCAGCTCTACGTCGGGGTGATCTTCGTCATCTTGTTCTTCCCGATCGTGGTGCTCGTGTTGTTCTCCTTCGTCCGCTCGGGCGACATGCGCTTTCCGATCACCGGCTTCACCCTCTCGTGGTACCGGGAGGTCTTCTCGGATTCGAGCGTGCTGAGCGGCATCGTGACGAGCCTCGAGGTGGCCCTGTTCGTCGGGCTCATCGTGACCGTTATCGGCACCCCGGCGGTGATGCTGCTCAGCCGAAGCCGCTTTCGCGGCTCGGGCGCCGTCACCGCGTTGATCCTCGCTCCCGCCACGCTGCCGGGAATCGTGCTCGGGGTCTCGTTGCTCAACCTGTTCGGTGACTTGAAGATGACGCTGTCGCTGGTGACGGTGACCGTGGGCCAGGTCATCTACTGCATCCCGTTCTTCTACCTGATCGTGAACGCCCGGCTCCGCAACTTCGATCGCCAGCTCGAGGAGGCAGCGATGGATCTCGGCGCCGGGCCGTTCCAGCGCTTCCGACGCGTCATCGCCCCGCTCACCGCCCCGGCGATCCTCGGTGCCACCCTCGTGGTGTTGGCGCTTTCTTGGGACGAGTTCCAGATCACCTTCTTCACGATCGGGGACCAGTCCACGCTTCCCCTCGTCATCTGGTCACGCGCCCGGCGGGTGATCGACCCGTCGGTGAACGCCATCGGCGCCCTGATGATCGCCGGCTCGCTCGTCATCGTGCTCATCACACGGCGCTTCATCGTGGACAGCTACTCGTGATGGGCGCCGAGCTCCGGGCCTCGAGGCCCCTTGCCGGCGAAGCGCCCGGCGGACCCGCCGCGCCGAGTGCCCACCCGGCGGTCGAGCTGAAGGGCATCGAAAAGCGCTTCTTGACCCAGGTTGCCGTCCACCCGCTCGACCTCTCGATCGCCCCGGGCGAGTTCTTGACGCTGCTCGGCCCGAGCGGCTGCGGAAAGACGACGCTGCTTCGGATGATCGCCGGGCTCGAGCTGCCGAGCGCGGGCAGCGTGTCGGTGTTCGGTGAGGACGTCACCGACCGTCCGCCCAACAAGCGCCCGCTGAACCTCGTCTTCCAAAAGGCAACGCTGTTCCCGCATCTCAGCGTGGCCGAGAACATCGGCTTCGGCCCCAAGCTGCGTCGAGCCGATCGCCGAGAGGTGGCTGCCAAGGTGGAGTCGCTGCTCGAGCTCGTCGACCTCGCCGGGTACGGGCCGCGTCGGGTGAACGAGCTCTCCGGCGGGCAGGCCCAGCGCGTTGCGCTGGTGCGCGCGCTCGCCAACGACCCGAAGGTGCTGCTCCTGGACGAGCCGCTGTCGGCTCTCGACCTCGCCATCCGTCGCCAGCTGCAGCGCGAGCTGAAGGACATCCACCGCCGCCTCGGGATGACCTTCATCTACGTCACCCACGACCAGGAGGAGGCGCTCAGCATGTCGGACCGGGTGGCGGTGATGCGCGACGGGCGCATCCAGCAGCTCGGGAGCCCGGTCGAGATCTATCGCAACCCCTGCTCGCCGTTCGTGGCGCGCTTTTTGGGACTTGTGAACGTGATCGACGCGGTCGTCAAAGACGTGGTCGCCGACGGGCTCGTCCTCGACGCCGCCGGCCTCACCGTGCGCACGGGGAGGTCTGCGGACGCCGGCAGCGTGCAGGCCGGCGACAAGGTGAGCATCGTCGTACGGCCCGACTGCATCGATCTCTCCCCGTTGAGGGGAGCCGGTGCAACGGGCGCCAACCGCGTCGAGGGCATCGTGGCCGACGTGCGCTTTGCCGGCTCGGTCGTCCATTACGGCGTGAGCACGCCAGGACGCGACTGGCAGGTGAGCGTGCCCGCGAACCACGCCGGCGACCTCGTGGCGGGCGACGCCGTCGAGCTCACCTTCGGCGAGGCGGGATGTGTCGTGATGGCCGAGAGCCCGAAGCAGCCCGCCTAGCCGGCCGGTTCAACCTGCTTCTGGTTGTGCGGTCGCCTCGAGGCGACGGCACCGAGCACCCGGGCTCGGCTCAGCGCGAGAGCGACCGCTGGGCGGGCCCGACGTACTTGCTGAGCGGACGAATCAGGGAGTTGGCGCCAGCCTGCTCGATGACGTGGGCGGTCCAGCCCGTGATCCTGCTCATGACGAAGATGGGCGTGAAGGTGGGGATGTCGAATCCCATCAGCGCGTAGGCCGGTCCGGTCGGGTAGTCGAGGTTGGGGTGGATCCCCTTTGCCTCGAGCATCGCCCCGGCGAGATTGCGGTAAAGGGCCAGCAATCGCTCGCCATGAAGCCGTCCGGCGAGGTCCACCAGCGCCTCGTACATCGTGGGCACACGCGAGTCCCCGTTCTTGTAGACGCGGTGGCCGAATCCCATGATCTTGCGCTTGGACGAGAGCGACTCCGAGAGCCACTGTGCCGCACGGTCGGGATCACCGATCTCCTCGAACATCGCCATGACGGCCTCGTTGGCACCCCCGTGCAGCGGGCCCTTGAGGGCGCCGATGGCGCCGACCACCGCCGAGTAGATGTCCGACATCGTCGAGGTGATCACCCGAGCCGTGAACGTCGAGGCATTGAAGCTGTGCTCCGCGTACAAGATGAGCGACACCTCGAAGGCGCGGACGATCTCCGGCTCGGGGATCGAGCCGAAGGCCATGGCGAAGAAGTTCTCGGCGAATCCCAGGCTCGGGTCCGGCGGGATGGGCTTTTCCCCGCGGCGGCGCCGCTGCTCGGCGGCGATCACGGTCGGGATCTTCGCCATCATCGACAACGACGCCGCGAGCATCGCCTCTGCGGACTGGTCGTCCTCGTGCGGGTCGTGGGCTCCGAGGTGGCTCACGGCAGTGCGGAGCACGTCCATCGGATGACACGTCAGGGGCAGCCCGGCGAGCGTGTCGAGAAGACCCGCCGGTGGCTCGCGAAGCGACCGCTCTTGCTTGTTGAACGACGCCAGCTCGTCGGGACCCGCCAGCTCGCCGTTCCAGATCAAGTAGGCGACCTCCTCGAAGCTGCAGGACGCCGCGAGCTCCTGGACCGGGTAGCCGCGATAGAGGAGCGAGTTCGTCTCCGGGTTCACCGACGAGATCGCGGTCGTGTCGGCCACCACGCCGGCGAGCCCGCGCCTTACCTCCGATTCGTCTGCCACTTTTCAGCCTTCCTGGTCGTCCGGCGCCGCCCGCATCACGGACGCGTCGAAGCGCGTGTACTCGTCATACTCCAAAAGGTCGTACAGCTCTGCCCGGGTCTGCATCTGCGGCACGAGCCCGGCCTGGGTTCCCGTGTCGGCGATCTCGCGCAGGCCACGGTCGATGGCGCCCATGGCAAGGCGCAAGAGCGTGACCGGGTAGATGACGATGTTGACCCCGATCCCCGAGAGGGTCGCCGCATCGAGCAGCTCGGTCTTGCCGAACTCGGTCATGTTCGCCAGCATCGGGACGTCGACCGCTTTACGGAAGGCCTCCAGCTCGGCCGCCCCCGAGAGCGCTTCGGGAAAGATCATGTCGGCCCCGGCGTCGACGTAGGCCTTGGCGCGATCGATCGCCCCGTCGAGGCCTTCGACGGCCCGGGCGTCGGTCCGCGCGCAGATGACGAAGCCCGGGTCGCGCCGTCCGCCCACCGCAGCGGTCAGGCGCCGGACCATCTCGTCTCGAGAAACGAGGGCCTTCCCGTCCAGGTGGCCACAGCGCTTCGGGTTCACCTGGTCCTCGAGGTGGCAAGCCGCGACACCGAGATCCTCGAGCACCTGCACCGTGCGAGCCGCGTTCAGCGGCTCGCCGAAGCCCGTGTCGGCGTCGACGAGCGCGGGGAGACTGGTGACCCGTGCGATCTCGTAGCTGCGCTCGGCGACCTCGCTGAGGGTGGTCAGTCCGATGTCGGGAAGCCCGAGCGAAGCCGAGAGGGCCGCCCCGGACACGTAGACACCCTCGAAGCCGAGGCGCTCGACGAGGAGCGCCGACAGTGGGTTGAACGCACCGGGAAAGCGGAGCAGCCGCCCGGAGGCGAGGCCGGCACGGAGGCGCTCGCGCCGCTGCGCGGGCGTGGCCGCCGAGTGCAGCATCAGAACAGGCCGCCCGAGGGGGTGGCGTCCTCGAGGCCGGGCACGACGAAGGTGCATCCTTCGAGCTCGGACGCGTCACACGAGCGGAGACGCTCGGCGAGCTCGAGGAAGCGGTTCCGCTCCTCGTCCGGCACGACGCCTTCGGTGAGGCGCCGGAACTTCGCGAGGTAGTCCGGCCGGGCGAACGGCCGGGCGCCGAGGGCGTGTGCGTCGGCCACGGCCAACTCGTCCTCGACGACGGTCCCGTCTGAAAGGACGATCTCGGCTCGGCCTCCGAAGGCCTTCTCCGCAGGGTCCTCGCTGAGGTAACGGCGGCTCCATTCCGGGTCCTCGACGGTGCGGACCTTGTGCCAGAGCGCGATCGTCTCCGGTCGAGCCGCCCGTTCGGGTGCGTACGAGCTGACCTCGTGCCAGAAGCCGTCCTCGAGGGCCACCGCGAAGATGTACATGATCGAGTGGTCGAGCGTCTCGCGCGACGCCCCCGGGTCCATCTTCTGCGGATCGTTGGCCCCGGTGCCGATCACCCGGTGGGTGTGGTGGCTCGTGTGGATCGTGATCGAACGGATCTGGGACAGGTCCCCCAGTCGGGGGCGGAGCCGCTTGGCGAGGTCGATGAGGGCCTGGGCCTGGTACTCGGCCGAATGCTCCTTGGTGAAGGTGTCGAGGATCGCCCGGTTCGGTTCGCCGGGCGACGGCAGCCGCACGCAGTAGCGCGCGTCGGGTCCGTCCAGCATCGTGGCGATCACGCCCTCTTCGCCCTCGTAGATCGGCGCGGGCGAGGTTTCGCCCCGCATCGCCCGGTCGACCGCCTCGATGGCCACCTTGGCTGCGAACGCCGGGGCGTACGCCTTCCAGGAGGAGATCTCGCCCTTGCGGGACTGACGGGTCGCTGTGGTGACGTGCAGTGCCTGGCCGATGGCGTGGTAGATCACGGTGGTGTCGAGCCCCAAGAGCGCGCCGATGCCGGCGGCGACCGATGGCCCGAGGTGTGCGATGTGGTCGATCGAGTGCGCGTGGAGCGAGATCGTCCGGGCCAGGTCGACCTGAACCTCGTACGCGACGGCGATCGCCGCCACGAGCTCTGCACCCGAGCGGCCACGATGTTGAGCCACAGCGAGAAGTGGCGGAATGTTGTCACCGGGGTGCGAGTACTCCGCAGCGAGGAAGGTGTCGTGGAAGTCGAGCTCTCTCACCGCGACGCCGTTGGCCCAGGCAGCCCATTCGGGGGACAGCCTCGTCGAGCGCGAGCATCCGAACACCGTGGAACCCGGCGTGCTCGGAAAACGCAGAGCCTGCGCCCGAGCGTTGACGACCGGTCGACGGCCGAGCGACGCCGCTGCGACCGACGCGTTGTCGATCACCCGGTTCTCGACCATCTCGGCGACCGCCGGCTCGACCTCGGCCCGGCTCGAGGCGAGCTCGGCCAGTTTCCAGGCGAGCTGCTCGGTCACGGGCAGTCGGTCGCTGCTCGGGTGCACCCGTACCTCGTGGTCGATCACGCGGTCGTACCTCCTCGCCCCCCGAGCGGTCGAAGCAATCGGTGCGGCGGGAGGGAGCTCACCCGGTCCGCGACCACGAGTCCTGCCACCACGTCCGGTCCTTCGCTCGACGCTCTAGACGCTCGCGTGGTCTCGGATCGACGATCCGAGCACCATCATGGTCTTCGTTCCGGTGACCTTGCCGCCAGCCCGGAGCTGATCGACCACCGCCTTCAGCCCCTGCACGTCGCGTACGCGTATGCGGGCGAGCGCGTCCGGGTCGCCCGCCACGGTGAACAGCTCTTTGATCTCGGGCACGTCGACCGCGATCCCCTCGATGTCGTCGACGCGGGTGCTGCCGGCAAAGCGCAGCTCCACGAAGGCTTCGAGGGATTCGCCGAGTCTGGCGTAGTCCACCCGGGTGGAGTAGCCGAGGATGATGCCGACGTTCTCCAGCCGGTCGACCCGCCGCTTCACCGCGGGAGCCGACAGCCCGACGCGCTGTCCGATGTCTCCGAAGGTTCGCCGAGCGTCTTGGTGCAGCAGCTCGAGGATTCGGCGGTCGATCGCATCGACGGACGCCGGCGCATTGCTCACCAGCAGAATCTAACGCGAAGGGGCTATCTCACGCAACGATCATGCGCGTCGGAGCCGGTACGCCCGCCATCCATTGCGAAGCGCAGCCGGTCGCCGTAGCGTCGGCCCATGATGGCTCCGCCCGCTCCGCTGCCTGCGGGCCCGCTCCAAGCGAGCGAGCTGGCCGCGCTCCAGCGCATCCAAGATCGAGTCCTGTGGCTGGCCGTGAGCATGATCCACCACGCGAACAAGGTGCGACCGGCGAGCGGCGGGGTGAAGGTCGGCGGCCACCAGGCGTCCTCGGCGTCTTCGGTCACCCTCCTCACGGCGCTCTACTTTCACTACCTGCGCCAGCAGGATCGCGTCTCGGTCAAGCCTCACGCGGCGCCGGTGCTGCACGCGATCAACTACCTGGCGGGTCGCCTCGACCGGCGCTACCTCACCGAGCTGCGCGCGTACGGCGGGGTGCAGAGCTATCCGAGCCGAACCAAGGACCCGGACCCGGTGGACTTCTCCACCGGGTCGGTCGGTATCGGCGCCACCGCGTCGATCTGGAGCGCGCTGTCGGACTGCTATTTGTCCGACCACTTCGACGGGTTCGACGCCGGTCGTTGCGTGGCGCTGCTCGGGGATGCCGAGCTCGACGAAGGCGCCGTGTGGGAGGCGCTCGTCGATCCCATGGTCCAGCACCTCGGCAACGTCCGCTGGATCGTCGACGTGAACCGCCAGTCCCTCGACCGCGTCGTTCCCGACATCGCCATGAGCCGCCTTGGCGCGATGTTCGCCGCCGCGGGCTGGAACACGATCACCCTCAAGTTCGGGTCTCGGCTGCGGGAGCTCTTCGCGATGCGCGACGGACCGCAGCTCGAGCAGCGGATCGACAGCATGAGCAACGAGGAGTACCAGCACCTCTTGCGTCTTCCCGCTCCGGAGGTGCGCGCCGCGCTCGCCGGAACAGGCAGGGAGCGGGTGTCCATCTTGCGGCTGGTCGATCACCTCGACGACTCCGAGGTGCGCTCCGTCATCCGGGACCTCGCCGGCCACGACTTCGCCGACGTGATCGGGTCCTTGGAGCACGCGGACCGCGTGACCGATCGCCCCACGGTGATTTTCGCCTACACGATCAAGGCCTGGCGCCTGCCGACCGAGGGACATCCCGGCAACCACTCCGCCCTCTTGTCGAGCGAGCAGTGGCGAGCGCTCGCCGACGAGCTCGGGGCGGACCCCGACGACCCGTGGGCGCCGTTCCCCGAGGGCGGTCCCGAGGCGCGTGCCTGCGAGACGGTGGGGCGCCGGCTGAGCGGACGACCGGTCCCCGGTGCGCCCGTCGGGGGAATTCCGACGGACCTCGGGCTGTCGCACCGGACGAGCGAGTCGTCCCAGCAGGCGTTCGGCCGCTTCCTGCTCCATCTCGGTCGCACCCATCCCGAGGTTGACTCCCGCATCGTGACCGTCAGTCCCGACGTGGCGTCCTCGACCAACCTCGGCGGGTGGATCAACCGGGTGGGGATCTGGAGCATCGGCAACCGCCGTGACTGGTTCGCCGAGGATCGCGAGCGCCTGGTCCACTGGTCGGAATCCGGCCACGGCCAGCACATCGAGCTCGGCATCGCCGAGACGAACCTCGTCGGGCTGCTCTCCGAGCTCGGCTCGACCTGGTCTCGTCACGGCAAGGCGCTGCTGCCGATCGGCACCCTCTACGACACGTTCGTCACCCGGGCGCTCGAGCCCTGGTCGTTCGGGATCTACGCGGGCGGCCAGTCGATCCTGGTGGGAACCCCCTCCGGGGTCACTCTCGCCCCCGAAGGTGGTGCGCACCAGTCGGTGATCACGCCGTCCATCGGTCTTGAACAGCCCGGCTGCACGGCGTGGGAGCCCGCCT
Source organism: Acidimicrobiaceae bacterium (assembly GCA_025463965.1). Taxonomy (GTDB): domain Bacteria; phylum Actinomycetota; class Acidimicrobiia; order Acidimicrobiales; family Bog-793; genus JAODBN01. Next base: position 3,487 of record JAODBN010000113.1, on the reverse strand, counting down.
TCGCGCAGGATCTGGAGTGGTTGCTCTTGTCGGCCCTCTCGAGTCTCGGGCGCCAGGAAGGCACGTCCTCGTACTTCCGTCTCAGCACGCGACCTGTCGACCAGGGCCTCGCTGCGGTTCCCGACGACCCGACGGCGCGCGAGCTGCGCCGCCTCGACGTGCTCGCCGGCGGCTACCGGTTGCGTGAGGCGTCCCGGTCCCCTTCGGTCACCCTCGTGGGGATGGGCGCGGTCATGGTGGAGCTGTCTTCAGCGGCGCTCGAGCTCGAGGCGGCCGGCGTCGCCTGCGACGTGGTCTGCCTCACCTCGGCGGACCTCGTGTTCCGGGCCTTCCAGTCCCGAGAAGGGCTGGCATCGGGGAGCAGCGACGTTCTCGAGAGGCTGTTCCCGGCCGAACGGGCGGCGTCGATCGTCGCCGTGCTGGACGGCCACCCGCACACGCTGGCGTTCCTCGGAGCGATCAACGCGAGTCCCGTCATGTCCTTGGGTGTCCAGGACTTCGGGCAGGCTGGTGCCATCGACGACCTGTACCGCCACTTCGGGATCGATGCAGCGACCATCGTCGGCGCCGCCTTCGACCTCATCGAGCGGGGATCGGACAAGAGCGACATCTAGGGCCCGCCCGGCCTTCGAGCGGGCCGGGAGCCGCTCATCGAAGCAGGAGCTGCCGCGAGCGCGTCCGGCAGGCAAGACTCGGCGCAGCTGCGTTGCGCAGCCGGGCCGTCGAGGCCGAGTCGAGGAGGACGCGATGAGCACGAGCGACAGCTTCCGTCTGGACGGCCGGAGCGTGGCGGTCACCGGCGGCGCCCGGGGGATCGGCTACGCCATCGCCCGGGCCTCGGCGAACGCCGGTGCGCAGGTGGCGCTCCTCGACCTCGAGCAGGCGAGCCTGGACGCGGCCGCCGAGAAGCTTCGTGAAGAGGTGCCCGGCTCGAGGATCGAGACCCAGGTCTGCGACGTCTCCTCCTACGAGAGCGTCGAGGGTGCGGCCCGCCAGCTCGAGGAGCGCTTCGGCGCCACCGACGTGCTCGTGAACAACGCCGGGATCGCGCACAACGTCGCGGCCGAGGAAATGGCCGTCGCCGAGTGGGACCGGATGCTCCAGATCAACCTCTCCGGGGTCTTCTACTGCAGCCAGGTCTTCGGAGAGAAGATGATCGAAGCGAACAGAGGATCGATCGTCAATATCGCCTCGATGTCGGGGCTGATCGTCAACCGCCCGCAGCCCCAGGTGGCCTACAACGTGTCCAAGGCCGGGGTGATCATGCTCACCAAGTCGCTGGCGGCGGAGTGGGCGCCGCACGGCGTGCGGGTCGTGGCGGTGGCCCCGGGCTATATCCAGACGAGCCTGATCGAGGGCTTCCTCGGGACCGACGTCCTGCGCGACTACTGGGTGGGCGGGACCCCGCTCGGACGGATGGGCACGCCCGAGGAGGTGGCGAACGTCGTCGTCTTCCTCGCCTCGGACGCCGCGAGCTTCGTCACCGGCGCGACCCTCGTCGCAGACGGGGGCTACACGCTTTGGTAGGTCGCTCGATCAGGCGGTCGGCTCGAGGGTGGGCAGCCACGCGGAGCGGTGCTGCTCGAACTGGGTGATCTCCGCCGCATGCCCGAGGGTGACCCCGATGTCGTCCAGGCCGAGCAGGAGGCGCTCGCGGGCGACGCCGTCGAGCCTGAAGGGTCCGCTGATGCCCGCCGCTGGCGCCTCGACGAGCAGCCGCTCCACGTCGACGGTGATCTCGAGGTCCGGGGTCCGCTGGACCGCCTCCATGATCGCCGCTCCGAGATCGGCGTCCACTTCTGCGGGAACGAGGCCTGAGCGGGTGGAGTTGTTCTTGAAGATGTCCGCGATCCGAGGGCTGATGACCACTCGGAAGCCGTAGTCCACGAGCGCCCACACCGCGTGCTCCCGGGACGAGCCGGTGCCGAAGTTGGGTCCGGCGACCAAGATGGTCGCCCCCGCGTACTCCTGCTTGTTGAGGACGAAGTCCCGGGCGTCGCGCCACTCCGAGAACAGCCCTGCGCCGAAGCCGGTCCGCTCGATGCGCTTCAGCCAGTCGCTCGGGATGATCTGGTCCGTGTCGACGTCGGAGCGGTCGAGCGGGACCGCCCGACCGGTGACGATGTGAACGGGTTCCATCAGGCTCCTCCTCGCCTCAGCCGATGCCGTCCGGCGTGGCGAAGTGGCCGGCGACTGCGGTGGCGGCCGCCACGGCGGGAGAGACGAGGTGCGTGCGCCCCCCGCGGCCCTGTCGGCCCTCGAAGTTCCGGTTGGAGGTGGAGGCGCAGCGCTCCCCCGGAGAGAGCTGGTCGGGGTTCATCGCGAGGCACATCGAGCAGCCCGCCTCTCGCCACTCGAAACCTGCCGCCACGAAGATCTCGTCGAGGCCCTCCTCCTCGGCCTGCGCCTTCACCCAGCGCGACCCGGGGACCACGAGGGCGCGCACCCCGGGCGCCACCTTGTGGCCGGCGACCACGCCTGCCGCGACTCGCAGGTCCTCGATGCGCGAGTTGGTGCACGAGCCGAGGAACACCGTGTCGACCGGAACCTCTCGCATCGGCGTGCCGGCGACGAGGCCCATGTAGGCGAGCGCCCGTCGGGCGGACTCGCGCTCTGCGGGCTCCGCGAAGCTCTCGGGGTCCGGGACCTCGTCGTCGAGCGCCACGACCTGGCCGGGGTTGGTGCCCCAGGTGACGCTCGGGCGGATCGTTGCTGCGTCGATCTCGACGACCGTGTCGAAGCGAGCGTCATCGTCGGTGACGAGCGAGCGCCACTCCTCGATGGCCGCTGCCAGCGCGTCACCCTTCGGGGCGTGCCGGCGCCCCTGGAGGTAGGCGAAGGTGACCTCGTCGGGGGCGACGAGCCCGGCCCGCGCGCCGGCCTCGATCGACATGTTGCAGACCGTCATGCGGCCTTCCATGGAAAGGCCGCGAATCGCCGAGCCGCGGTACTCGATCACGTGGCCGATGCCACCTCCCGTGCCGAGGCGCCCGACGATCGCGAGCACGATGTCCTTCGCACTGACGCCGGGCGAGAGCTCGCCCTCCACCTCGACCGCCATCGTCTTCGGGCGCTTTTGCGGAAGGGTCTGGGTGGCGAGCACGTGCTCCACTTCGGACGTGCCGATCCCGAAGGCGAGCGCACCGAAGGCACCGTGGGTGGAGGTGTGGCTGTCGCCGCACACGATGGTCATTCCCGGCTGGGTCAGGCCCTGCTCGGGACTGATGACGTGCACGATGCCCTGGTCGGGGTGGCCCATCGGGAAGAGCGTCACCCCGAACTCAGCACAGTTGGCGTCGAGCGCCTCGAGCTGGCGACGCGAGACCGGGTCGGCGATCGGCTGGTCGATGTTCTGGGTGGGCACGTTGTGGTCTGCGGTCGCCACGGTGAGGTCCGGCCGACGAACCGGCCGCCCGGCCATGCGCAGGCCTTCGAAGGCCTGTGGGGAGGTCACCTCGTGCACGAGGTGCAGGTCGATGTAGAGCAG
>JAODBN010000102.1 GCA_025463965.1 Acidimicrobiaceae bacterium | reverse complement strand
TGAACACGAACATCTGCACCGCGACGGCACTGCTCACCTGGGTCGCGGCGGATACCTTCATCGGACCCGCGAAGAAACCGACCTTCCTCGGCTCGATCAACGGGATGATTGTGGGTCTTGTGGCGATCACTCCGGCCGCAGGCTTCGTCAACGGGAACGCCGCGGCGGTAATGGGAGTCATCGCCTCCTTCTTCGTCTTCCTCGCCTGGACTTACCTTCCGAGGTTCCGGCCGTTCTCCAAGGTGGACGATGCGCTCGGGGTGGTCTACACCCACGGCATGGCCGGCTTCCTCGGGGGCCTCATGACCGGCTTCCTCGCCGACCCGTACATGGTCGAGTACGCGGCAGGGAAGAAGAACACTGCCGCCTTGTGGAGCGGACCGAACGGGGCAGCCGGTCTGCTGTACGGCAACTCCGACCGGGTGCTGATCCAGTTCCTCACCGCGTGCACGATCATCGTCTGGGACGCGGTGGTCACCGCCATCTTGTTGCTCATCATCAAGTATGTGCTGCGGGTTCCGCTGCGCTATAGCGATGCAGAGCTGGAGGAGGGCGACGCCGCCGTCCACGACGAGGAGGTCGAGCCGCCACAGCTCGCCACCCGTACGGGCATCATGGAGACGCTCGCGCCGGAGGGAGGCATCTGATGAAGGTCGTCATCGCAATCGTCAAGCCGTTCAAGTTGGACGACGTGAAGGAGGCGCTGAAGAACCTAGGGGTCCAGGGCCTCACCCTCACGGAGGTCCAGGGCTTCGGACGCCAGGGAGGCCACACCGAGACCTACCGCGGCGCCGAGTACACAATCGACCTCGTTCCGAAGGTGCGGCTCGAGATCCTCGTCGACGACCCGATGGTGGCCGACGTGGTGGAGAGCGTGATCACCACCGCCCGTACCGGCAAGATCGGGGACGGAAAGGTGTGGGTGCTGCCCGTCGAGGACGTGGTCCGCATCCGCACCGGTGAGCGCGGGGTCGACGCCATCTAGGCAGTGCAGCTCCTCGTGCGCGCACGAGGGCCAAGGCGACCGGGCCCCCGGGAGGCTGGAGCGTGCTCCAGTCCCCGGGGGCCTGCCGCGTCGAATCCCTACCGCGGAAGCTCGCCGGGGCCGACGAGGGGTAGAGCGCGGCTAGAGCTCTCGAGAGGAGGGGACATGGGAAAGCGTGCGGCGGGGCTTTTGCTGCACCGACGGGGACGGGACGGCCTCGAGGTCCTGCTCGTGCACCCCGGTGGCCCGTTTTGGAGGAACAAGGACGAGGCGGCCTGGTCCATCCCGAAGGGCGAGCACGGCGAGGAGGACGATCCGCTGGTCGAGGCCGAGCGGGAGTTCGCCGAGGAGCTCGGACGCCCGGCGCCTGCTGGAGAGCGGTTCGACCTCGGCGTGGTGCGACAGTCGAGCGGGAAGTTGGTCCATGCGTTCGCCCTCGGAGCCGATTTCGACTGCACGGAGACGACGAGCAACGAGGCCGAGGTGGAATGGCCCCCTCGCTCGGGGAGGATCGTTCGCTTCCCCGAGGTGGACAAGGTTGCGTGGTTCCGCGCGGACGTCGCTCGGACCAAGTTGATCCGGGCGCAAGCCGAGCTCCTCGACCGCCTGGAAGAGCTCCTCGAGCACCGTGGGCAGGGCGCCGCAAGCTGAAGCGCGTCGACGGCTCGTCCTCCTCGGACCGGCCTGGCGCTTCTTGGCGGGGGCCTCAGGCCTTCGGAAGAGCCCCCGGGAAAGCGGCCTTGTGGGGGGAGGGACCGGGGCCCCCCTTTCCTCCACCGGCCTTTTTCGCCGCTGACTTGCGCGCACCCACCGCCATGGCCTTGAGCTTCAATTTGCTCGGCGGGCGAGGCGGGCGCGCCGGGGCCTTCTTCGCCCCGCCGCCCGCTCCAGCGGGCTGTGTCAGCTTGTTGGCGTGCCCGGGAAGCGCCGCCTTCTTTGCGCCCGGGATCTTCCCGCTGTCGGGGGCCTTGGGTGCGGCGGCCTTTTTGCCAGCGGCGGGCAGCTTCACGCCCCTGGGCGCCTTCGGCGCCTTTGGTGCCTTCGGGCGAGCGAGCTTCTTCATGCCAGGCAGCTTCGACCCGGGTGCCTTCGCGCTTGCCTTTTTCGCCGCGCCCGCCTTTTTCAACCCGAGCTTTGGCACCCGGGTCGGGCGGGGAGTGCGCCCGCGCGACCCCGTGCTCTTCGGGAGCGAGGGACGTGTTGGCACGACGCTCACCCTACTCACGACGGATTTGCTCTGCGGGTCTTCGCATCCATGGTCGGGGGCCCCGTTACGCTGAGCCGGTGCCGACCGCCCTTGTAGTCGGCTCAGGGCCCGCCGCCGCCGGAGCGGCGGTCGCGCTGAGCGTCCGACCCGACCTGAAGATCACCGTCATCGACCTCGGTGAGCACCTCGAGGAGGATCGCGCCCTGGTTCGGGCGGGGCTTGCCGGTTCCCGTCCCGAGGAGTGGCGCCCCGACGACGTCGCCCTGCTGTCGCACCAGCCCGTCGCCACTTCCGTGCGGGGCCTGCCGGAAAAGCGTGCCTACGGATCGGACTTCCCCTTCCGAGACGGCGGCCAGCTGCAGGGCCTGTCCCCCTTCGAAGACGTTCAGTCCGCTCTCGTGTCGGGTGCCTACGGCGGCTTCTCGAACGTGTGGGGCTCCCAGCTCATGCCGTTCTCCCGGGAGACGTTGGCGGCGTGGCCGGTGAGCTTCGACGAGATGCTGCCCCACTACCGGGCGATGCTCGCCCAGGTCCCCCTGGCGGGCGAGGACGACGACCTGGCGGAGCGCTTCCCCCTGATCGCGCCCACCTCCGCCCTTCCGCCGGTCTCTGATCGGACCGCTCGGGTGCTGGCCAACTACGCCCGCCACCGCGCCCCGCTGGCCCGAATGGGCGTGACGGTCGGCAAGGCCCGCCTGGCGTTTCGGGCACACGATTGCGTCTTGTGCGGACTGTGCATGACCGGTTGTCCCTACGGGCTCATCTACTCGGCTTCACAGACATTCGACGCGCTTCGCCAGTCGGGGCGGGTGGAGTACCACTCCGGCCTGTTGGCCGTGTCGGTGGAGGAGGGCGCCGACGGGGTGACGATCCGCGCACGCGAGCGCGCGACCGGGACGATCCAGACCTTCCAGGGTGACCGAGCGTTCCTCGGTTGCGGGGCCATCGGCACGACCCGGCTTGTGCTTGGCTCGCTCGGCCTGCACGAGCGGGAGGTGTCGCTCGGAGAATCGGTGCAGTTCACCCTTCCGATGCTTTCTGCCCGGGCGACGCGCGATCCTCGCAGCGAGCCCCAGTTCACGCTCAATCAGTTCAACATGCTGATCGCCCTCGGCGATGGCGGGCGGGACCTCTCCCAGCTCCACTTCTACACGTACAACCCCGCCTTCGTGGACGCCCTGCCGGCCCCCCTGCGGGCGCCCGCGCTTGCGGCGGTGCAGACCGAGCTGCTGCGAAGAACCTCGGTCGCTCTCGGCTACCTGCCGTCGTGGGCCTCCCCGCGCTTGCGTGTCCGCTCGCACCCCGGGCGCCACGGTGAGCTCGCCGAGCTCGAGATCCGGCGCGATCAGACGCACTGGCCTCGGAACAAGATGCTGCGCCAAGTTCTCGGCCGAGTCGCGCTCGCGGGACGCCACCTCGACCTGTACCCGGTGCTGCCTCGCCTCGTTCTGGCGGCCGGGGGCAAGAGCTACCACTTCGGGGGGAGCTTCCCGCTTCGTGCAGGGGGGCACACCAGCACCGCCGACCGTTGCTCGAGCGACCGGATGGGACGGGTCGCCCCGTGGCAGCGCGTGCACCTCGTCGACGCCTCGGTCTTCCCCGACGTGCCGGCGACCACCTTCACCTTCACGATCATGGCGAACGCCCACCGCATCGCCACCGAATCGCTAGGCCAGCCGTGGTGAGCACCAACCCTTCCGAGAAGACCCTGGACCGGGGTGGCGAGCGACCTCCCGGCCGCGTCGTCGCGATCACGGGCGCGTCGGGTTATCTCGGCGGGTTGCTCGCCCAGCGCTTCGCCAAGGAGGGCGACACCGTTCGTCCGCTCGTGCGCACGCCTGGGTCCAGCACTGGCGCGCGCCGCTTCGTGCTCGGCGAGGCGCCCGAGCCGGGTCTGTTGGCGGACGTGGACGTGCTCGTCCACTGTGCCTACGACCTGGCGCTCGTCGAGGAGACGCCAATCTGGCGGGTGAACGTCGACGGGACGCGCCTGCTCCTCGACGAGGCCGTCGCTGCGGGCGTGCCTCGGGTGATCGTGCTGTCCTCCATGTCGGCGTACGCCGGCACCGAGCAGCGCTACGGCCGGGCGAAATTGGCGATCGAAGCTGACGCCCTCGCCAGGGGAGCCGTCGTCGTCCGTCCCGGCCTCATCTACGGGCGCTCGCCGGGCGGCATGGCGGGCACGCTCCAGCGCCTCGCCCGACTCCCGATCGTCCCGGTGCTCGGCGGCGGGGCCCGCCAGTACCTCGCCCACGAAGACGACCTCGCTGACGCCGTCGTGGCGCTCTCTCGTGCGGCCGTCGCGCCGGGCGGCCCAGTCGGTGTGGCCAATCCCCGGGCGGTCCCCTTCGCTGAGGTGCTCGCCGGGCTGGCGCCAGCTGGGCGTCGGCTGCGTTTCTTGCCGGTGCCGCCCGCACTGGTCCTCACCGTTCTTCGATCCGGTGAGCGGCTGGGCATCGCGCTCCCGTTCCGTTCCGACTCGCTTCTCGGTCTCATCAAGCCGGCTCCGGCGGTTCCCGGCAGCGAAGTGCTGGCCGCCCTCGGCATCGAGCTGCGCCCGTTCGGGCAAGGAGCCTTGCAATGAACCCACCGACTGCCGCGCACGATCCCGCAAGCCACGACACTGGACCCGAAAACGCCGGCGAACGGCTCGACGTCACCGTCGTCATCTGCGCGTACACGCTCGATCGCTGGGACCTGCTCGAGCGCTCCGTCGCCTCGGTGCTCGCCCAGAAGCGGCCGCCCTGCGAGCTGCTCGTGTGCATCGACCACAATGCCGAGCTGGCCGAGCGGGCGCGTGCGAGCTTCTCCGACCCGGACGCGGCTCTCCCAGTGAGGGTCCTCGAGAACCGCTACGGCGGGCGACTCGGATCGGCCCGTACGACTGCGCTCGAGGCCGCGAGCGGCGAGCTGATCGCCTTTTTGGACGATGACGCCGCCGCCGAGCCCGACTGGCTCGAGCGACTGGTGGCGCCGCTTGGCGACCCGTCCGTCGTCGCTGTCGGGGGGGCTCCCCATCCCGATTACGGAGCGCCTCGCCCCAGTTGGTTCCCGCTCCAGTACGACTGGGTGTTCGGCTGCATCTACCAAGGGCTGCCGACGAGCGCCGCGCCCGTCCGCCACCTGATCGGGGCTGCGATGGCGGCACGTCGCGCCGACTTGCTGGCGATCGGGGGATTTCACTCCGATAATCACGACGACATGGACATGTGCCACCGCCTGGTCGCGCACACCCCGGGGGGCTCGGTGCTCTTCGAGCCTGCCGCGGTGGTCAACCATCACGTACCTGCCAACCGGCTGACTTGGTCCTACTTCTGGCGCCGCTGTTTTCTCGTCAACCGGGGCAAGGCCGAGGCGTTCCACGAGATGGGCGAAGCCGGCAATCTCGTCGCCGAGCGCGAGTTCGCGCGCAGGCTTTTGACCAAGGGAATCATGGACGAGCTCCGCCAGCTGACGAGCGGTGACCTGGGGGCCGCTGGTCGCCTCGGCGCCCTGATGGCGGGTCTGGCGCTCGCTGGAGCTGGTTACACCGTCGGCACCGCCGAGATCCGACTGCGCGAGCGGCGCGGGGCCACTCCTCTCCAGTCCCCGGGTTCCCAATCCCCGAGTTCTTAGCCCCCGGGTCCTAGCCCCCGAGCTCGGCGAGCGCCGCCTCGATCGCCCGGTGGAAGGTGGGGTAGGCGTAGACCATGTCCCGCAGCGTTCCGATCGGTACCTCCGCGTGGACGGCCAGGGTCAGCATCGAGAGCACCTCGCCACCTGCCGGCGACATCACGACGGCGCCGAGCAGCACGTTGCGGTCGGCGTCGGCGATCAGCTTGACCAGGCCCTCGTTGCCGGGGCCGTGGATGAAGCCGCGGGCCGAGCTCGAGATCTGCGTGGTGCCGACGAGCACGCGATGGCCGGCCTTCTTCGCACCCGCCTCGCTGAGGCCGACCGAGCCGACCTCGGGATCGGTGAAGGTCACGCGCGGCAGGGCACGCACCGGAGCCAACGGGTGCGGGCGTCCGAGCAGGTCGCCGAGCACGATCTTCGCGTGATGCATCGAGAGGTGGGTGAAGGCCCCTTGGCCGGTGACGTCGCCGAGCGCCCAGAGCCCGGGGGCAAGGCGCAGGTTCTCGTCGAGCGGCAACGGTGAGACCCCTTCGTCGATGCCGTACGACGAGAGCCCGAGGCCGCGGATTCTCGGTTTGCGGCCGACGGCGACGAGGAGGCGCTCGGCGCTGAGCACCGTCCCGTCCGCGAGCTCCAAGCGCACCTCGTCGTCGTCCCCGGCGACTCCGACCGCGCGTTTCGAGGTGTGGATGCTCACCCCCTCGGCGGCGAGCACCGCTGCGAGCGCTTCGCCTACCTCCGGCTCCTCGTAGGCAAGGATCCGGTCCGAGCCTTCGACGACGGTCACCTTGACGCCGAAGCGGACGAGGCCCTGAGCCATCTCGACGCCGATCGCCCCTCCGCCGAGCACGATCAGCGAGGCCGGCAGCTCCGGGGCCGAGAGCACCTGGCGGTTGGTCCAGTAGGGGACCTCGTTGAGACCGGGCAAGGGCGGGATCACGGGCTCGGACCCCGTTGCGATCACCACGCCCCTGCTCGCCTCGATCTCGTGCTCGCCCACCACGACCCGTCCCGGACCGTCCAGTCGACCGAAGCCGCGTAGGAAGCGGCCACCTTTGCCCTCGAAGCGCTCGACGGCGGCCGCGTCGTCCCAATCGTCGGTGGCCTCCCGGATGCGACGGGCGACCGGGACCCAGTCGGGGTGCACCGTGGCTCGGCCGGCGAGCATTGAGACACGGCGCGCTTCGGCGAGCGAGCTCGCTGCGCGCAGGACCATCTTGGAGGGGATGCAGCCCCAGTAGGGACACTCGCCTCCGAGCAGCTCTGCGTCGATCCCAACGACCCGCACGCCTTCCTCGGCGAGCTTGCCAGCGAGATCTTCCCCCCCGGGGCCCATTCCGAGCACCACCACGTCTGCCTGCTCTGCCACGGCCATCTCCTGGTCTGTCCGCTCGTTCCATCCGGAGGCGACCACGTGGTCGCCTCCGCGCGCAACCCGCCCGTCCAAGAACGCTCGCCCCCGAGCTCACCTTGCTCGTCGACCAGCTTCTCGCACCCGGCGCTCGGCTGCTCTTTCGTGCCCGATCGGGCGGGATTCCCTGCAAGCGGTGCGGTCCCGGTCGCTCGCCGGCCCGGCGTGGGGGGTCGAGACGTGGTGAAGCGATGTACGGCGTCGAGGCCGTTGGGCCGGCGCAGCCGGTCGGCGCACGTCCCCGGCACACCTTTCGGATCGCTGAGCGCGCCGCTCGCCCCGGCCGAGCGAGTCTCGCTTCCTCCTCCGGCGGTTCACCGCTCGGGTGGCGCAGCTCGGGCCTCCCCGGGCCGACGCCCTCGAGGGCAACGGAGTGGCTCGTCGCACGGTGCCGAGTTCCCTCCGGCCGTCCTCGGCCCTCGCAATCTGACCTGGGGAGACCTACGGTTTGTCCTTCCAGGTCGTCCGCCCGGGAGATGTCTCCGTATCGAAGGTAAGGGGAGCCATGCGGACAAGGACGCGCGACGAGCGAGGGACGAGGAATCGCCACCGGCCCCCCAAGGCGCGTCTCGCCGCGGTCGGGCTCGCGGCGAGCCTTCCCATCGTTCTCACCGGCTGTCTGAGCACGGGCTTCGCCTACTTCACGCACCACAGCAGCGACAACACCCAGCTCTACTTCAAGCTGCCTTCCCGGTGGAAGACCTTCGACTCGGCCCAGGTCATCGAGGCGACGAATGGCAAGCTCAGCCGCAGCCAGATCAAGACCATCGAGGCGGGCGCGTGGCTCCTGTACTTCTCGGCCTCGTCGAAGACCAAGCTGAAGGACGTCGGCAACCCCGGCAGCCGCCAGCCCGAGGGCGAGGCCTTTGCCCGGCAGCTCGGTACGAGCGAGCGAGACACGATGTCGCTGTCGGCGCTCCGCCAGACATTCCTCGGGACCGACCCCCTGTCGTCCACCAGCAACCAGTTCAACGTGCTCTCCTACAACGAATTCACCAAGTCGGGGGGGATCCGGGGGAGCAAGATGGTGGTGGACATCTCGGGTAAGAACGGCCTGGTCACCACGTTCGGCCAAGTGGTCGCCGTCGACCCCCAGACGAACTGGCTGTTCGGCATCGAACTCAGCTGCCGAGCCAGCTGCTGGGGACCCAACACGGGACTGATCAACCAGATTTTGACCTCCTGGACGGTAAAGGAGCTGGCGAGATGAGCGACTGGACACCTCCGGAGGACCCTGGAGGGCCGCCCACACAGGGAGGCCCCGACGAAGGCCATGAGCCCGCCAGCAACGGACGCGGCGGGCACGCGCCACAGGCGACGAGCACCCTCGAGCTCCCCGAGCTCGACCCCACCACCGCCCCCTCGCTCGGCGAGCCCGCTGTCCGGCCGCGCCTTGGGACGTGGGACCGGATCAAGATCCTGTTCCTGCTGGTCGCGCTGTGGTGGGTGCTGACTTGGGGAACCGCCACGAACAACCCGATAGAGCCGTTCCGCGACGTCCTCTCCCACGAGCTGCGGTCCCTTTGGTGGCTCGAGGCGCTCATCGGCTTCGAGCTGCTCCGCCAGCTCCACTACAAGACGAGCGAGCATTCGGCGCGCTGGCACCGGCTGTGGACCCGGGGCGTGTTCGGGCGTCTCGGGCGCCTCTCCACCCGCATGGGCGACTGGAACCGCTTCCGAATGGGGCGGGCGCTTCGCGTGCTGCTCTGGCTCTTCGTCCTGGCGGTGATCCTCGGCGCCGTCTTCCACACCTCCCCGGCGGTGTCCCTGTTCCAGGTGCCCGCGGCGCTCTACACCGCGCTGCCTTTCGCCTTCCAGCTGATGTTCGGATTGCTGTTCGGGATGATCCAGATCATCGGGATCTTCTGGGTGATGTCCCGCGGCGGTGTGGACGTCTACTACCCCGGGGACGTGAAGACCCGGTTCAACGACGTGTGGGGCCAAGACGCCGTGCTCGACCGGGTGAAGGAGAACATCATCTTCTTGAAGGACCCCGAGGCCATCGAGTCGCGAGGTGGCTACGTTCCGGGCGGCATCTTGCTCTGGGGCCCTCCTGGCACCGGCAAGACGCTCATCGCCGAGGCCGTCGCTGGCGAGACCCAGAACCCGTTCGTCTTCGTCGATCCCGGCGCCTTCATCAACATGTTCATGGGAGTGGGCATCTTGAAAGTGAAGAGCCTGTTCCGAAAGCTCCGCCGCCTGGCGTTGCGCTACGGCGGCGTGGTGGTGTTCTTCGACGAGGCCGACTCGCTCGGCAACCGTGGAGCGCTCACCGCCGGTGGCGTCTTCGGTCCGAAGGCCAGCATCGCGCCGACGTTTTCTGCGACGTTCCCCGCCGAGAGCGCCTGCCACGGGAGCACCTACCTGTCGCCGGCGACGGCGAGCCACTTGTTCGCCGAGGCCGCCAACGGCTCGTCCGGACCCGAGCCGGCGCGCGGCCGCGTGAGCCAGATGATGGCCGGCGCGATGAGCGGCGGCGGCGGCATGGGCACGCTCCAGTCGCTTCTCTCGGAGATCTCCGGCCTGAGCAAGCCGCGGGGCTTTTTCAACCGGGTGGTCCGCCGGCTGCTTGGGATGCGCCCCAAGCCTCCGCCGAAGTACCGGATCCTCATCATCATGGCGACCAACATGCCCGACTCGCTGGACGAGGCGATGTTGCGCCCGGGCCGCATCGACCGCATCTACAAGGTCGGCTACCCCTCCAAGGCGGGCCGGATCCGCACCTACCAGGGCTACTTCTCCAAAGTTGCCAACGACCTCACGGCCGATGAGCTCGACCGTTTGGCCACCATGACCCCCTACGCGACCGGGGCGTCCATCAAGGACCTCGTCAATGAGTCGCTGATCAACGCCATCCGGGAGAACCGGGACCGGATCAGCTGGCAGGACGTGCTGAAGGCCAAGCAGCTGAAGGAGCTCGGTCCCCCCGAGGACGTCGAGTACATCGAGCGAGAGCGCCACGCGGTGGCGATCCACGAGGCCTGCCACGCCGTGGCGGCGGCACGACTGCCGAAGGACTGGGCCATCGACGTCGCCACCATCGAGAAGGGCGGCGACTATCTCGGCATGGTCAAGCACGTGCGTGCCGAGGACACCTTCACCATGTGGAAGTCCGACTTTGAGTCCGACATCATGGTCTCGCTCGCCAGCTTGGCCGGAGAGCGCATGTTCTTCGACGGCGACTCCGCCTCGGGAGTGAGCGGTGACCTCGCAAGCGCCACTCGTATCGCCACCTTCATGGAGGGCTACTGGGGGATGGGCCAGACCGTCGCCAGCCACGAGGTCACCCAGCAGGCAGGCGTCGGCGGCGGCGGTGGAACGAGCGGGCGCGACAAGGGCGAGAAGGACCTCCTCAACAACCAGAGCCTGGGTGGGCGCATCGAGGTGAAGCTCGCCGAGCTGCTCGAGCGGACCGAGCGGCTGCTGACGGAGAACCGGACCCAGGTGCTGGCCGTCGCCCATGCGCTCGAACAGCACAAGACGATCACCGGCGAAGACGTGGCAGCGATCGTCGAGGGCCGGCCGGGTCCGTTCGTCGACGGCCGGCGCTACCATGAGCAGACCTTCAGCGAAGTCGCCGAGGCGTATCACGCAGCGGTGGTGGCGGCGCACAAGGCCCGGATCCAGCTCGACATCCCGCTTCCGCAGCTTCCGTCGATCGAGGAGGAGCCGGCGCTCAGCCTGCCCAACTGATGAGCATCCCGAGCGCAGAAGACGTCCCGACCTGGGTGGGCCACGTCGAAATTTCCGAGCCGATTCGGGTCCAGCCGGTCCGGCCGGAGGACGTGGACGGGGCTTCCAGGGCCCACGTTCTCGCGACGTTCCACCATCAGCCGATCGGCTTCGTCGACGTCGTCTCGGGAACCGACGGCATCGAGGACGTGGCGCTGCGCGAGGCGCTGTGGCAACGGCTCGGTCCTCAGATCCGAGAGCACGCTCGCGTCGACGGTCTCGCCGAGCCCGACGCCTTGGCGACGGGCGGCCTCGGGGTTGCGATGAGCTGTGCGAGCGAAGCAGTGCTGCCCGAGAGCGGTCCGCCGATGTCGGTCATCGTGTGCACCCGGTTCCGGCCGGAGAAATTGCAGGCCTGCATCGACGCCCTGCTGCGCCTCGACTATCCCGACTACGAGGTCGTGGTGGTGGACAACGGGCCGGACGTCGACTCCCGCGCGATCGTCGAGAAGCGGGGCGCCGAGGACCCTCGCCTTCGCTATGCCGTCGAGCCCGAAATGGGTCTCTCGCGAGCAAGAAATACCGGGCTGCATCAGGCTCGCCATCCCTGGCTCGCCTTCACCGACGACGACACCCTGGTCGACCCGCTCTGGCTGCGCGCCATTGCGAGGGGCATCTCGCGCGGGCCCGACGTCGGTGCGGTGACCGGGCTGGTGCCTGCAGCATCGCTGCTCACCGAGTCGCAGCGCTACTTCGACCGGTGGCTCTCCTGGTCCGGTGGGCTGCAGCCTCGCGTCTACGACCTCGAGCGCCGTCCCGGCGACAACTCGCTCTACCCCTACAACCCAGGAGTGCTCGGCACCGGGGCCAACTTCGCGATCGAGCGGGGACTCGCCGAGCACCTCGGAGGATTCGATCCCGCCCTCGGCGCCGGGTCTCGTGCTGGCGGAGGCGAGGACCTGGACCTGTTCCTGCGCGTGCTGCTCAGCGGCAGGGCCATTGCCTACGAGCCCGCCGCCCTCGTCTGGCACGTGCACCGCGAGGAGCCGGAGGCACTTGCGCGCCAGCTCTACACCTACGGGCTGGGATACACGGCGCTGCTCACCAAGCATCTCCTCGATCCCGTGAGCCGTCCCCAGCTCCTTCGCCGCCTCCCGGTCGGAGTCCGACGCATGCGCCGAGCGTGGACAGACGGCGTGAACAAGACCGGTCGCGCGCTGGCTGTGCCTGCCAAGCTCGACGGCCATGACGGGCTCGATGCGGTGACGGCTCCCGAGCGACCTGAGCCGTCACGGCCGCCCTATCGCTGGATCGAGCTGAAGGGCATGGCCGCCGGGCCCGTTTCCTACCTGCGCGGGCGCCGCAGCTAAGCGCTCGAGGCGCGGCCCGACCACTGCTCGGTCGGCAACGCCGAGCGGCCTCCCGCCGCCTTCGCCCGGTAAAGGGCGATGTCCGCTTCGGCGCGCATCTCGGCGATGCTCGCCGGTGCACCCGCCGCGACTCCCGCGCTGAGCGAGACGACCACCCCCGGGGCGGCTTCGCCCACTCCTTGCTCGTGCACGTGGGCGAGAAAGCTCCTCGCCCGCTCGTGTGCCGACTCGAGGTCGGTGTCCGCGAGCACGACCGCGAACTCGTCTCCGCCGAGGCGAACCGCGAGATCACTGGAACGGATGTTGCGCTCCAGTAGACGGGCGATGCCGACGAGCACGGCGTCGCCGGCGATGTGGCCGTTCTGGTCGTTGATGTCCTTGAAGGCGTCCACGTCGATCAGGATCAGCGCCACGGTCGGGACCCGGCGGAGCTCGAGATCGGCGAGGTAGCCCTCGAGCGCCCGGCGGTTGCCGATGCCGGTCAGATCGTCCAGGTTGGCGTGGCGGTGGAGCAACTCGCGCTCGGAGGAAAGCCGCTCGGCCTCGATCCGCGACCGCATGGCGCCGAGAGACGAGAGACGGCTGGCCCAGTGCTGCGCGAGCTGCCGCCGGGCATAGCGCAGGCCAGCAGCCGAGCCGGTGCTCGCTTCCACCTCGGCGGCGAGGAACAGGGCGAGGTCGTAGACCTGGGCGTAGGCGGACGGATCGACGGCCTCGACGGCCGCCTCGACGCTGGCCGAGTCGAGCGGTCGGCCGGCGTCGAAGTCCGCGATCGCCGCCGCGAGCATGAGCAGACCCGGCGGCCGCGGGGAGTTCACCGGCAGGCTGGCCAGTGACTTGAGCCTGCTGCGGGCCTCGTCGGCCACATCTTGGCCCGTGATCGCGCCGAAGAGGAGCCCGAACGCCTCGAGCTCGGCCTGCCACACCTCGGGGAGCTCATAGCGCTGCGCCGCGGCGGCGAGCGCCGGCCAGGCGTCGGAACGCTCCCGAGCCCCCTCTTGTTCGCCGAGCTGGCGGAGCATGGCGGCCCAGCCGACCTGAAGCTCGATGCGGTTGAAAGCGACCGGGGCGAGGAGGAAGTCGAGGCTCCCCGGCGGAGCTGACGCTCCCACCTCGAGCGCCGCGGCGTACTGCTCGTCGCTCAGCTCGAACAGCCACCGGCTGGCAAAGGCGATGCCGCACGCGGTGTGGGCGGTGATGTGCTCGAGCGGCTCGTCACTCGCCTGCTCGACGAGCACCACCGCTCGCGCCAGGTCGACTTCGCCGGTCGCTGCGGCGACCGGATCGTTCTCGATCATCCCCTGCTCGGAGCGCATCGCCAGGCCGACCGCCAGCAGCAGCGGGTCACCGTCCTCGATGCTGCGCTCGATCAGGTTGCCGAACGCCCCGGCCAGGTCGTCCTTGCCCTGGAACCACACCTCCACCGCGCCGCCGAAGATCGCGGCCCGTGCGACCTCGTCCCAGCCGCGACGCTCGGCGTCCTCGCCGATCGAGCGGACCATGTCTCCTGCGCCGGGCTCAGCGGCCTGGATTTGCTGGATGAGGCGGAAGACGCGCCAGCGAGCCTCCTCGCGCTCGCGCGCGGTCTGCTCGGGAGTGGGCGCATTCACGGCGCCCATCCCGGGGTCGTGTCCAGAGTCAGGGTCTGGTCGCAACTCGAGGTCCGCTTCCCGCTGCCGCCATGCCGGTTCGACGCTGAGAGTAGTCGCCAGATGCTTTGCGCTCAGCGGTAATCACCGAGAGCGGCCAGCGGACAACGCCGGCCGAGAGTCGGCGAGGGTTTCCAGCGAGCGTGCCGGTGGTACCTCCCCTTTGGCTCTTCGCGCATCTCTCGGGATTCGCGAGGGGAGACTGGGGTGCAGGCCATGGTCGGTCGTTTGCGCAGCGCCCCCGAGCGGGGACGGGCGAATCGCCCCTGCGCGTGCCCCGACGCGCTGCGCGTGTGCTCTTGCCCGCGCGCGTCAGATTGCAAAGCCGCGCCGGCCGGGCGACGGTGGGCAGGCGGGCCACCGACGGTCCAAGGTGGAGACCGTCCGGTGCCATGGCGTCCGGGGCCGGCCCTCGCTTCATCGTTCGAGCGGCCGGGACATCGGCTCGGTCTCGCTGAGAAGAGAACGTGCCAGGGTCATGCGCGCGCGAGCAGGCGTTGACCGTGACCTCCGAGCTCGCGGGGGAGGTGGGCAACGCCGACGCTCCCAGGTCCGAAGAGGAACTCTCGTTGCTTCGGGGCCTGCTCCGGTTGTCGACGCTGATGAGCCAGGAGCTCGACGAACGCACGATTCTCAACCTGTCGATGTGCGCGGTGCCGACCCTCGGTCCCTTTCGAGCAGCGGGCGTCCAGCTCGACGGGACCTGGATCCCGCTGGAGGAGAGTGCCGGCATCAGTGAGGACGAAAACGAGCTCGTCGCCGCGATCGCACCCCTCGGCCCGGGCGGCGGTCCACTCCAGCTCAAGAAGTGGCGCTGGTCCTTCGCGTTCGCGCTCACCATCGCCGGGGGGTTCAGCGGGTTCCTCGTTGTCTGCGCGCCGCGCAGGCCAGCAAAGCACGAGACCTTTCTGATCGAAGGACTGGCGCACCAGACCGCGCTTGCCCTTGCCAATGCCCGGCTCAACCACCAGGACCGGCGCGGGGCGGAGGAGCTTGCAGCGGTCGTGATGGCGCTGCAGCAGAGCATGGAGATCCATGAGCGCCTGACGCGCGTCGCAATCGCCGGAGAAGGGCCGCAGGGGATCGCGGAGGCGCTCTTCGAGCTCACCGGGTACTCGACGGTGATCGAGGATTCCCGCGGCAACCTCACCGCGTGGGCTGGTCTGGGCGCGCCGCCGGAGCACCCGAGGGATAGCCACAGGCCCCCCAAGGAGGTGCTCGAGCGGGCGATGCGCGACGGACGCACCTTCCGATATCGGGGCCGGCTCATCGCGGTCGCAAGGCCGCGAGAGGACCTCGTCGGACTGCTCGCCCTGCTGGACCCCGAGGGCACGGCGGGCACGGCCGAACAGCTCGCCCTCGAGCACGGCGCGACCGTGCTGGCGATGGATCTGGCCCGCCTCCACAGCCTCGCGGAGACCCAGTCCCGAAGGGGCCGCGATCTTCTGGGTGAGCTCCTCGCCGGGGCCGACGATCGCCACGCCCAGGCGATGGCCCAGCTTCTCGGATACGACTTGTCCCGCCCGCACCGAGTTGTCGTGTTCGAGAGCCCGTGGGGAGCGCGCGGCGAGCAAGCGCTGCTCGATGCGGCACGCCGGGCCGCCGAGGCGCTACGCGCCGGCTCGCTACTCGCGGTCCGCTCGGGGACGGTCGTGCTCCTCGCCGATGCAGAGGTGCCGTGGGAAGAGCTGCGCGCCGCGGCGGCGGAGCGGCTCGGCACGCCCGGCTGCAGGGCTGGTGTCGGAGGCCGTTGCGATGACGTAGCCGACTTTCGCCGCTCCTACCGAGAGGCACAGCTGGCGCTCAAGATGCAGAAGAGCACCGGCGGAAAGCAAGCGGCAACGCTCTTCGACGACCTCGGTATCTACCAGGTGCTCTGCGAGGTCGAAGACCTCGCCTCGGTCGAACGGCTGGTCCGTCGCTGGCTGTGGCGCCTCCTGGACTACGACGCCCGGGCCCGAGCCGAGCTCGT